>JAJTXO010000005.1 GCA_021463315.1 Caldilineales bacterium
CACCTTCGGGCGTCGGGCCTTGACAGCCAGTTTGCCGAGCGTTCGGCGCCCACGCTGAGGAGATCATCGTTATGACGACCTACATTTTGCGCCGTATCCTCATCAGTGTGCCCATCATCCTGGCGATCACCGTCATTGTGTTCCTGCTGGCCAGCATGATGCCGGGCGACGCCGTGATGGCGATGATCTCCTCCGACAGCCCCATGGAGGCAGATCTGATCAAGCTGCGCCAGGGTCAGCTCGGCCTGGACCTGCCGCTGCACGAGCAGTATGCTCGCTGGTTGGGCAATCTGGCCAAGGGCAGCCTGGGCTACTCCTTCCAGACCGGCGATCCAGTGGGGCAGATGATTCTGACCCGCATCCCGGCCACGCTGCAACTGATGGGCGTTTCACTGGTCATCGCGGTCATTCTGGGCGTCTTTCTGGGCGTCGTGTCAGCCCTGAGACAGTACTCGCCGCTGGACTACGGCCTGACCCTGTTCGGCTTCACCGGCATCTCGATCCCCGATTTCTTCCTGGGCATGATCCTGGTGTTCATCTTCGCGCTGAAGCTGGGCTGGTTCCCCACCTCAGGCATGGTCACGGCCGGCACTGAGTACTCATTGGCCGACAACCTGCGCCACCTGGCTCTGCCCGCGTTGGCGCTGGCGCTGGTGCGCACCTCGGTGTTCATGCGCTACACCCGCGCCAGCATGCTGGAGGTGATCAACGACGACTACGTGCGCACCGCCCGGGCCAAAGGGATGAGCGAGACCGTGGTCATCGTGCGCCACATCCTGCGCAACGCGCTGATCCCGGTGATCACCGTGATCGGCATCAACCTGACGGTGCTCTTCGCCGGTTCGGTCATCATCGAAACCATCTTCCAATGGCCCGGCATCGGCATGATGTTCATCAACGCCATCGCGCTGCGCGATTCGCCGGTCATCATGGGCTACGTGCTGGTCTCCGCCTTTGTGGTGCTGCTGGCCAACCTGGCGACCGACGTGACCTATTCCTGGGCTGATCCCCGCATCCGCTACGACTAGGAGAGTGACATGACCACCGCCCCAGCGCAAGCCGTCTCGCTTGCTATTGCCAAACCAGAAAGCCTGTGGAGCAAGGCCCGCAAGCGTTTCTTCCGCCACAAGCTGGCCATGTTTGGGTTGATCATGCTGTGCTTGCTGATCTTCACTGCCATAGCTGCGCCGCTGCTCACGCCCCACTCGCCCGTCGAGATCGACCTGCGGGGCATCCGCCAGCCCCCCAGCGCAGAGCACTGGCTGGGCACCGACGGCACTGGCCGCGATGTACTCACCCGCCTGCTGTTCGCCGGTCGCATCTCGCTGTCGGTGGGCATCGTGGCCGTCTCCATCTCCATGGTTATCGGCATCATCGTCGGCAGCATCGCAGGCTATGCCGGCGGCAAGGTGGACATGACCTTGATGCGGGTGACCGATGTGTTCATGACCTTCCCCTCGCTGGTGATCATCATCACGGTGGCCGCGGCCATCGGGCCCAGCGTCTACAACGCCATGCTGGTGATCGGCTTGCTCACCTGGCCCTCCATCGCCCGCCTGGTGCGCGGCCAGTTCCTGACGCTGCGCGAGCAACAGTTCGTGCGCGCGGCGCGCTCCATCGGCGTCTCGCGCAGCCAGATCACCTTCAAACACATCTTCCCCAACACCATCAGCTCCATCGCGGTGGCCGTCACCATCGGCGTGGCCAACGTCATCCTGCTGGAGGCGTCGCTCTCCTTCCTGGGGCTGGGCGTGCAGGCGCCTACGCCAAGCTGGGGCAACATGCTGCGCGACGCGCAGAGCCTGAACATCCTGGAGAGCATGCCCTGGATGTGGCTGCCCCCAGGCCTGATGATCGCGCTGGCGGTGCTGAGCATCAACTTCATCGGCGACGGCCTGCGCGACGCGCTGGACCCGCGGTCGATCCTGTAAGGACCAGACATCCTCATGCCACTCACCTTCGATCTGCCGCTGGAACAGCTCCAGCGCTACCAGGGCGTCAATCCCCGCCCAGCCGATTTCGATGCCTTTTGGGATCGAGCCCTGGCCGAGCTGGCTGCGGTCGAGCCGGCGATCGAGCTGATCCCGGCCGACTTTCAGGCGCCCTACGCCACCTGCTCGCACCTCTGGTTCACCGGCGTCAAGGGCGCGCGGGTTCATGCCCAACTGGTGCAGCCGGCCGGCCAACAGGGCCTCCAGCCCGCGGTGCTGATGTTCCACGGCTATTCGGGCAACGCCGGCGACTGGGTCGACAAGCTGGCCTACGCCGCGCTGGGCTTCACCGTGGCCGCGCTGGACTGTCGCGGCCAGGGCGGCCTGTCGCAGGACGCAGGCCCGCGGCCCGGACCCACCTGGCACGGGCACATCGTCCGCGGCCTGGAGGGCGCGCCGGAAGATCTGATGTTCCGCGACATCTTCCTGGACACAGCGCGCCTGGCCCAGATCGTGATGGCGCTGCCCCACGTGGACCCGCAGCGGGTGGGCGCCACCGGCGGCAGCCAGGGCGGCGCGCTGACGCTGGCCTGCGCGGCCTTGACGCCGCAGATCCGCCGTGTCGCGCCGGTCTATCCCTTCCTGTGCGACTACAAGCGGGTGTGGGACATCGACCTGGACAGCGGCGCCTACGCCGAGCTGCGCGACTACTTCCGCTGGCACGATCCGCGCCACGAGCGCGAGCAGGAGATCTTCACCCGGCTGGGCTATATCGATGTCCAGCATCTGTGCCCGCGCATCGGCGGCGAGGTCTACATGGGCGTCGGCCTGCGCGATCAGATCTGCCCCCCTTCGACCCAGTTTGCCGCCTACAACAAGATCCGCTCCAGCAAGCGCATGGAGCTCTACCCCGATTTCGCTCACGAGGAACTGCGAGGACACGCCGACCGGGTCTTCCAGTTCTTGAGTCAGCTATAACACCGCCATAGACGCCGGCGCCGGCACTGGAGCTGACAGCCCCAAACGCCCGATGCCCGAACAACAAGATGAGGTTTTTGTGATGCAACCATTCAGTGGATTCTGGCCTGCCCTGATCACCCCCTACACAGCCGACGATCGGATCAACCTGACGGTGCTGCGCGAGCTGGTGGATTACCACCTCGCCAAAGGGGTCAGCGGCTTCTACCTGTGCGGCAGCACCGGCGAGGGGGCGTTCCTGTCCGTGCCCGAGCGCAAGCTGGTGACGGAAACCGTCCTGGCGCGCGTCGCTGGCCGCGTGCCGATCATCGTCCACGTGGGCGCGGCCGGAATCCACGATGCGGTGCATCTGGCCCGCCACGCCCAGGACAACGGCGCGGCTGGCATCAGCAGCATCCTGCCGCCGGTGATCTACAACCAGCAAGGGGTCGTGCCCTTCTTCGAGCGGATCGCGGCCGCGGCGCCGGAGCTGCCCTTCCTGCCCTATCTGCTGGGCGTCGCGCGCGATGTGATGACCTTGATGCGCGAGATGGCGACCATCCCCACCCTGGCCGGCACCAAGTACACCGGCGCGAACATGTACGAGATGAACCAGGTGGTGCGCTTCCGCCAGGCAAACTGGACCGTCTTCTCGGGCATGGACGAGCAGGCCGCGCTGGGGCTGATGTACGGCGCGGCCGGCGTGATCGGCTCGACCCTCAACTTCATGCCCGGCGTCTACCGGGAGATCTATGCCAGCGTGCGCCGCGGCGACCATGCCCAGGCGCTGGATCTGCAACGGCGCGCCAATCGGGTCACCGAGCTGATGCTCAGCGTCGGCTTCGTCGGCGCGTTCCGCGAGGGAATGCGGCTGCTGGGCTTCGACTGCGGCCAGCCCCGCCTGCCCAACCTGCCGCTGCCCGAAGAGAAGCGCGCTGCGCTGCACGCCGGCTTCGAGGCGGTCGACTTCGCCGGACTGGCCGCGCTGTAAGGATATTGCCATGACCACCTCCGCCATCCTGACCCCCGCCCGCGTCGACGCATTGCTGGCCACCTATCGCGATGGCCTGCTGAACAGCACGCTCCCCTTCTGGTTCCCGCGCAGCATCGACGTGGAACAGGGCGGCTTCATGTTCTCGCGCGACCGGGACGGCTCGCTGCTGGACAGCGACAAGGCGATCTGGCTGCAAGGGCGGGCGAGCTGGCTGCTGGCCACCCTCTACAGCGAGGTGGAGCCGCGGCCGGAGTGGCTGGCCTGGGCGCGCCACGGCATCAATTTCCTGCGCCGCTATGGCTTCGACGACGATGGCCGCATGTTCTTCCTGGTGGATCGGGAGGGCCGGCCGCTGCGCAAGCGCCGCTACGTCTTCAGCGAGACCTTCATGATCGCCGCGCTGGCGGCCTATAGCCGGGCCACCGGCGACGCGGCCGCGGCCCAGGAGGCGCTGGCGCTCTACCAGCGGGTGCAGCAGGACCTGGACACCCCGGGAGCGCTGCCGCCCAAGTGGAACACCGCCACGCGACCCATGCGCGGGCTGGCCATCCCGATGATCATGACGGTCACCGCGCAGATCTTGCGGCAGGCGCTGCCCGATCCCGCCTTTTGCAACGCCGCGATCGATCGCTACATCGGCGAGATCCGCCGCTATCACATGCACCCGGAGCTGCAGACCGTGCTGGAAACGGTCGGGCCCCACGGCGAGTTCCTGGATCACTTCGACGGCCGCACCCTCAACCCCGGCCACGCCATCGAGGCATCGTGGTTCATCATGCAGGAGGCGCGCGAGCGCGGCAACGACCCGGAGCTGCTGCAGACCGGGCTGACCATCCTGGACTGGATGTGGGCGCGCGGCTGGGATCAGGAGCATGGCGGCATCACCTACTTCGTGGATGTCAACGGCCTGCCGGTGCAGGAGTATTGGCACGACATGAAGTTCTGGTGGCCGCAGAACGAGACGATCATCGCCACGCTGATGGCCTATCGCCTGACCGGCGACGAGAAATACGCCCGCTGGCACAGCATGATCCACGACTGGACCTATGCCCGCTTCCCCGACCCGGAATACGGCGAGTGGTTCGGCTATCTGCACCGCGATGGCCGGCTCTCCTCGCGCCTGAAGGGCAACACCTACAAAGGCGCGTTTCACGTGCCGCGCATGGAGCTGCTCTGCTGGCAGTTGATGGAAGAGATCAGCCAGGACCAACGCTAAGGTAACTACTCAGGTGCCGGGCACTTGGTGTCGATTTACCGCTCAACTCGACCTTTCAATGGGCATTGTAAACCTCGATTCAAGTGCCCGGCACCAATGGCTGAGTAGTCACACGCTAAGAACCCTTTACCGAGGTTATCATGACATTCCCATTGACCGCGCCGAACATCCTGCCTCCTCTGGAGGCGAGCTTCCGCCCGGCCGTGCTGGCCAACGCGGCCTTGCGGCAGCAGGCCGCAGCAGCCAACGCCGCCGCGCCGCTGGTGATCGCCCTGGAGCGCTCCGACAGCGCGGTGTCGCGCTTCGAGACTGTGGCCCTGGCCGAGGATCACCCCAACGCGGCCGCCAATTTGCCCTACGCCGAGCGGCTGGTGAAGTTCCTGCTCTGGGCGCGCGGCGGCTGGAAGGTGAGCATCGACGGGCCGGCCGGCATCGCCGAGCACATCCGCCAGGCCTACGCGGCCGACGGCCCGCGCGCCTTCGACTACCACTTCATGGGCGAGCAGGTCTATCAGCAGCCCTTCACCGTGGTCGCCTGTGCGGCCGGGGAAGCGCCGCCGGCGCGCGAGACCGGCCAGGCGCTGGGCCGTCACCTGGACGGCTGCCGCATCGGCTTCGACCTGGGCGCGTCCGACCTGAAGGTGTCGGCGGTGATCGACGGCCAGCCGATCTGGAGCGATGAGATCGTCTGGGAGCCGGTGGAGCAGACCGACCCAGCCTACCACTACGGACGGATCAACGCCGGGCTGCATCTGGCGCAGAGCAAGCTGCCGCGGCTGGACGCCATCGGCGGCAGCTCGGCCGGCATCTACGTGGACAACCGGCCCATGGTGGCCTCGCTCTTCCGCGGCATCCCGGCCGAGCGCTACGGCGAGATCCGCAGCATGTTCCTGCGCATCCGCGAGGAGTTCGGCGTGCCGTTGGAGGTGATCAACGACGGCGACGTGACCGCGCTGGCCGGTGCGATGTCGCTGGAGGACGATGGCGTGCTGGGCATCGCCATGGGCAGCAGCGAGGCGGTGGGCTACGTCAACCTGCACGGCGCGGTCACCGGCTGGCTGAACGAGCTGGCCTTTGCGCCGGTGGACTACAGCCCCACAGCGCCGGCCGACGAGTGGTCGGGCGACCTGGGCGTCGGCTCGCAGTATTTTTCGCAGCAGTGCGTCTTCCGCCTGGCCCCGCGCGTCGGCATCACCCTGCCCGACGGCCCCGGCGTCACCAAGGCCGAAAAGCTGAAGCATGTGCAGGGCTACCTGGAGGCCGGCCACGAAGGCGCGGTGCAGATCTGGCAGAGCATCGGCGTCTACCTGGGCTACAGCCTGGCGCACTACGCCGAGTTCTACGACCTGCGCCACGCGCTGATCCTGGGCCGCGTCACCAGCGGCAGCGGCGGCACGCTGATCCTGGACGGCGCCAAGGCGGTGCTGGCGGCGGAGTTCCCCGAGCTGGCCGGCCGCATCAACATCCAACTGCCCGACGAAAAGAGCCGCCGCGTGGGCCAGTCCATCGCCGCGGCCAGCTTGCCGGCAATCAGTTAGCTCGCCGCAAAGAAGACAAAGACAAGGCAGCGATCCAACTGGCGATCTCTGCATTCTTTGTGGCGATTCTGCTGAGGAGAGCAAGAGATGCTTACCATCACCAACGCTACTATCTACACCCCCACCCAACGCATCGAGCGCGGCGCTGTCCTGCTGGACGCCGGCCGCATCGCCGCGGTTGGGCCGGCTGATCACGTTCCCTGCCCGCCCGACGCGCAGGTGATCGACGCCGATGGCCTGCTGCTGACGCCTGGCTTCATCGATCTCCAGTTCAACGGTGGCTTCGGCCAGGACTTCACCGACGACCCCACCGCCATCTGGCCGGTGGCCGCGCAGTTGCCGCAGCACGGGGTCACCGCGTTCCTGCCCACCATCATCACCGCGCCGCTGGAGAAGAGCGCGGCCGGCCAGCGCGTCGTCACCGAGGGCCGGCCCGCCGGCTATCGCGGCGCCACACCGCTGGGGCTGCATATCGAGGGCCCCTTCCTCAACCCGACCAAGAAGGGCGCGCACAACGCCAACTACCTGCGCCTGGCGACGCTGGACGCGGTGGCCGACTGGTCGCCGGCCACCGGCGTGCGGCTGGCCACGCTGGCCCCCGAGCTGCCCGGCGCGCTGGAGGTGATCGAGGCGCTGAGCAGCCGCGGCGTATTGATCAGCGCGGGCCACTCCGCAGCCACCTACGACGAGGCGCTGGCTGGCTTCGACGCGGGCGTGCGCTACGGCACCCACCTGTTCAACGCCATGCCCAGTCTGCTGGCCCGCGATCCTGGCCTGGTCGGCGCGCTGCTGACCGATGACCGGCCCACCGTGGGGCTGATCGCCGACGGCATCCACACCCACCCGGCCATGATCAAGCTGATCTGGCAGACGCTGGGGCCGCGGCGGCTCAACCTGGTGACCGACGCCATGGGCGCGCTGGGTATGCCGCCGGGCACCTACCTGCTGGGCGACTACGAGGTGATCGTGGACGACACCTGTTGTCGCCTGGCCAGCGGCAGCCTGGCGGGCAGCATCCTGGCCATGGACCAGGCGCTGCGCAACCTGGTGGCGCTGACCGGCTGTCCGCTGGAGGAGGCGCTGCAGACCATCACCACCACACCCGCCCGCGCCATCAACCTGGACCACGAACGCGGCCAGATCGCCGAGGGCTACGTGGCCGACCTGGTGCTGCTCTCCCCCGACCTGCACGTGCGCGGCACGTTAGTCGGCGGCGAGCTGGTCTACACCGCGGAATAGCCAAGGACTGACAGTGCTGGCCCGTCCGCGACAACAGCACTGTCAGTCCTGCCCCCCCCCCTGACTCCAACGAGAACAACCATGATCAACCTCACACAGACCAATCTCTATCGGGAGATCCACGAGCAGCCGGCCGTGCTGACGCGGCTGCTGGCCGAGGAACGGCAGACGGCCGCGGCGCTGGCGGCTGAGATCCGCCGCCGCGGCGTGGACCATGTGGTGATCGCGGCGCGCGGCACCAGCGACAACGCGGCCCGCTATGCGCAGTATCTGCTGGGCGCGCACAATGGCCTCAGCGTGGGCCTGGCCACCCCCAGCCTGTTCAGCATCTACCAGCGGCCGCCCCGCTTCGGCAACGCGCTGGTGCTGGGCATCAGCCAGAGCGGCAAGAGCCCCGACATCGTCTCGGTGCTGGCTGAGGCCCGCCGGCAGGGCTGCCTGACCGCGGCCATCACCAACATCCCCCAGTCCGACCTGGGCCGAACGTCTGATTTCGTGCTGAGTCTGCACGCGGGCGAGGAGAAATCGGTGGCGGCCACCAAGACCTACACCGCGTCGCTGGCCGCGATTGCCCTGCTCAGCACGGCATTGAGCGACGATGACAGCCAGCGCGCCGCGCTGGACCGCATCCCCGAGCTGGCGGCCCAGGCGCTGGCGCTGCCCGGCATCGACCGTGTGGCCGAGCGCTATCGCTACATGAGCGCCTGCATCGCCATCGGCCGCGGCTTCAACTACAGCACCGCGTTCGAGCTGGCGCTGAAGCTGAAGGAGCTGACCTACACCGTGGTGGAGCCGTACAGCAGCGCCGACTTCCTGCACGGCCCGCTGGCGCTGCTCAGCGATGGCTTCCCCATGATCGTGGCCGCGCCCTCCGGCCAGATGCTGCCGGAGATGTTGAGCTTCATGGCCACGGCCAAGGAGCGCGCGGCCGAGCTGGTGGTGATCAGCGACGCCGCCGAGGCGCTGGGCATGGCTCGCGTGCCGCTGGCCCTGCCGGCCGGCGCGCCCGAGTGGCTGTCGCCCCTCGTCGCCATCCTGCCCGCCCAGCTCCTGGCCATGCACCTGGCCCACACGCGCGACTACGACCCCGACCGGCCGCGCGCGCTGAAGAAGGTGACGGAGACTATGTAGGACGAGAGAGGCAATGAGGAAAGGGAAGGAGATGCATACAGGGCGCATGCGCAGCTATCACGTTGAATACGCCTCGACTTCCTCCTTAACTACCCTCAGCTTCGGCGCGGCCTGGGCCTCATCGAACTCCACCCGGTCATAAACGTCGGCCAGGGGAAGCTGGCATTGGATCGACCCAATGGGCATCACCGCATCCAGACCGGCGCTCTCGGTCAGCAGCCAGCCGCCGTCAGCTTGACGCGTGAAGCGCTCGACACGCGGCTTGTCCTGGCTGATGAGCAAGTAGTCGGTCAGCGTGTCCAGAGTGCGGTACTGGGCGAACTTCTCCCCCCGATCGTAGGCCTCCGTGGATTTTGAGAGGATCTCGACGATGACGGTGGGGTTGAGCAGGGTGTCCAGTTGCTGGTCCTCGAAGCGCGGCCGGCCGCAGACGACGATCAGGTCAGGGTAGGTGTAAAGCCCCGTTGGGCTGACCTTGACCCGCATGTCAGCACCGAAAGTACGACAGGATCGCCCTTTCAACTGCCCTACGAGCAAATGCGACGTGTTCATGAAGATGGTCACGTGCTGCTGGCTGGCGCCCGACATGGCGAAGATCTCGCCGCGGAAGTACTCATGCTTCACGTCGCCTTGCCGCTCGAACGCCAGATACTCAGCCGGCGTCAGGTAGGTTTTCGGTATTGCACTCATCGCTTGCTCCTTGCCGTTCTTTCCACCCTGTTGACCGCGCTGGCCTGGAAGGGCGTCACCCGACCGCGTCACCAGCCTGGCTAGTGAGCCAGGTTCCTGCTTGGCGGCATGATAGCACATCTTCACAGGTTAGGCCACATCGCGCCGGCCCTCGTGGCGATCGTTTGCACAGCGACAGCTACATTTGACGGCTGGCTGCAAGGTCGATAGACTGTCATGGCAACGCACTGGTGCGCTTGCATTTCATAGCAAGGAAGGACGTCGACATCTAATGAAGACAGTACCACAAATCACCGCCGCTGAGGCTGCCGCGCTGGCGCCGGAGGGGGCCGTGCTGATGGCCGGCGGCTTCGGCATGACCGGCAATCCCGTCCACCTGCTGCACGCGCTGGCCGAGCGGGGCACGCGCAACTTGACCTTCATCGGCAACAACGTGGGCGAGCCGGGGCTGGGCGGCGGCCGGCTGCTGCGCAATGGCCAGCTCAAGAAGGCCATTGGCTCCTTTTTTACCTCCAACCCCGAGGCGGTCAAGGCCTACCAGGCCGGGGAGATCGAGATCCAACTGATCCCGCAGGGCTCGCTGGCCGAGGCGCTGCGCGCCGGCGGCGCAGGCATCGCCGGCTTCTACACCCCCACCGGCGCGGGCACCGTGGTGGCCGACAGCACCGAGACGCGCACCTTCGACGGCCAGGACTATGTCTTCGTGCCCGGACTGCGGGCCGACGTGGCCTTCGTGCGCGCCTGGCGGGCCGACACGGCCGGCAATCTGGTCTACCGCATGACCGAGCGCAACTTCAACCCGCTGATGGCCACGGCCGCCAAGCTGGTGATCGCCGAGGTGGAGGAGATCGTGCCGGTGGGCGCCATCCCGCCCGATCAAATCCACACGCCGGGCTGTTTCGTGGACTACCTGGTGCTGGCCCGCATGTCGGTGGAGGATCTGGGCACCTCGGCCTCGGTGGAGGCCAGCGGCAAGAAGGCCGACGAAAGCCGCATGGCCATGGCCCGCCGCGCGCTGGCCGAGCTGCACCCCGGCGACGTGGTCAACCTGGGCATCGGCATCCCCACCCTGGTGGCCGATCTGATCACCCCTGGCCATGGCGTCACCCTGCACACCGAGAACGGCATGTTGGGCGTCGGGCCGGCTCCACAGGCCGGCGGCGCGCTGGATTTCCCGGTCAACGCGGGCAAGCAGCCGGTGACGGCGCTGCCCGGCGCGGCCTATTTCGACAGCGCCGACAGCTTCGCCATGATCCGCGGCGGGCATGTGGACGTGGCCATCATGGGCGGCTTGCAGGTGGATGAGCAGGCCAACCTGGCCAACTGGGCCGTGCCCGGCCAGCCGCTGCTGGGCATCGGCGGCGCGATGGACCTGGCCAGCGGCGCGCGGCGCTTGATCATCACCATGACCCACGTGGACAGCAAGGGGCGGCCCAAGATCGTGCCGCACTGCACCCTGCCGCTGACGGCCCAGGCCGCGGTCAGCATGATCATCACCGACTGGGCGGTGTTCGAGTTCATCGACGGCCGGCTGACGCTGACCGAGCTGCTGCCCGGCGCGACGCTGGAGCAGGTGCAGGCCGGCACCAGCGCAGCCTTCGCCCAGGCCATCTAGAGCATCGTTCGTATCAGCTCAAAAAACCGGGGGCGCGACTGCCGAAGTCTGCGCAGGATCCATTGGACTTCGGAAGTCTTCGCCAAGCTGTCGCCGCCCACGCTTTACAACACGGCTCTAATCTGGTATGATGAGCGCAGGTTGTGACATGTCCATTGTATCGGGTGGTCTCAATGGCCGCACTCATGGCATCCTACTGCACTGGACACACCTTATCAACGATGGCTCCCTCTGGGAGCTGCGGCAGCGGTGAAAGGAGGATGGTGCAATGACACGCATGCGTTGGACGATGCTCTGCCTGGCGGCAATGCTGGCCGGGCTGGCGGCGGTGTTCTCTCCCTCGACAGCGGCGGCAGCGCCGCATTTTCAGGATCGCTCGGGTGGGACGGGCGCTGAGGAGCGCAATTTCCTCTCGGTTCCCGGGGTCTTCTCGCTGCGCCTGGGCTCGGGCGGCAGCACACAGGACGGCGGCTTGCGGCTGAACAGCCCCCAGATCGACCTGCCAGCGCTCAATGCCACGGCGACGGTCGAGGGCTTGACCGTCAACGTACGCGACGGCTCCTACGGCTGGGACGCGGTCACGGTGATGCAGTCCAAGCCGGCGGGCAACGAGACCTGGACCATTTCCGGCATGCAGGCGCGGGTGCAGGGGCCAGCCAGCAAGTACAGCACGGAGCTCACCACCCGCATCGACCTCCATCCCAACGCGTCCACCCAGGCCGGCGCCACGGTCACGGTCAGCTATGATGGCCTGACCGGCCAAGCCAGCTTTGCGCTGGCCGATGGCGGCGCGCAGTTGGCAGCCGGGCCGGCCGAGGTCACGGTGGAAGGGGTGAACGCTGGCGACGGCGCGCTGACCGTGGACGCGCTGCAGGTGATGCTCCCCCAGGCTAACACTGGGGTGCGCATGGATGGCTTCAGCCTGGCCGGCGGCAACGCGTCGTGGGAGGCGTTGGCCTGGTACGGCCGCGAGTTCAAGCTGGGCGATGTGGTCACCTTGTCGGATAACCTGGTGGTCGTTCCCGGCGCGGACGCCCGCAGCGCTGTGGCTGGCGGCGCGACGACCACCTTCACCATTGACGCCGGCGATCTGGTCCAGACCAGCGGACAACTGATCTATGCGCAAGATCCGGCCACCGGGCAGCCCGCGCTGGCGCTGCGCAACGGCAGCGCCATGCTGGGCGTTGCCGGCTGGAACATGGCCGTCAGCGGCATCAACGCCGGCCCCAGCGGCGCAACGGTCGACGCGGTGCAGATGACCATGGCGCCGCTGAACCTGCAAGCACAGGTCACCGGTGTCAGCATGGCCAGCGGCAGCGGCGTCACCTTCGATCAGGCGCGGGTGCGCTACACCCCCGAACGCACGGCCGACAACCGCGCCATCGCCGGCTTCGAGCTGATAGTCGACAGCAGCGAGGCGGGCTACATCGTGACCACCACGACGCTGGTGCCGGCGGCGACGGCCAGCAGCCAGCCCTGATTCAAGCAGCGTAACAGGGTGTGAGACCCTTCGGGTTTCCGTGTGTTAACATCGATTCGTGGTCGACTACGGAAACCCGAAGGGTGTGCGGAATCTTCGCTTCATGAACACAAGTTCACCACGCCCTCTGGCGTGCTGAAGTGCGACTACAAATCGGCCATGATTCCCGGCTCTCGTAGCCTCAGATGGCCCAGGCTGGAATAGACTGGGCAGACGCCGTGAGCGGCAGAGACTGCTCCGCCAGACAGACGACGCCGCCTGGACCAACGGATAGCCCAAGCCGTTCCAGAGCCCCGAAATGCCGGACATCATCTCGGCTCGGCGAGGACGTTTTCTTGAATTCCAGAGGGTAAACGATTCCATCCTGTACGATCAGCAGGTCGATCTCTCGTTGATCCTTGTCGCGATAATAGTAAAACGGCGCGCGCCGGCCGGTGTGCCAGTAGCTCTTCAGCAGCTCAGCAACAATCCAGGTCTCAAGGATCGGGCCGGACATGGCGCCGGCCTCCAGAGTCTCTGGACTGGCCCATTCCGTCAGGTAGGCGGCCAGGCCAGTGTCAAGCAGGTATAGCTTGGGCGCCTTTACCAGGCGTTTGTTCAGGTTGGTGTGGTACGGTTCCAACAGATACACGATTTCGGCTGTCTGCAGGATGGAGAGCCAGTTCTTGGCCGTGTTAGGAGCGACGTCCGCATCGCGCGCCAGCTCGGCGAGGTTCAAGATCTGGCCGGTGCGTGCTGCCGTGGCCCGCAGAAAGCGCAAAAACGCCATCTCATCGCCGACGCGCGCCAAATCCCGTATATCGCGCTGCAAGTAGGTTTGCAACAAGGAACTGTAGAACAAGTCGCGATCCACCGCATCGTTGAGAGCAATCGCAGGAAACGCGCCGCGCCAGATCAGGCGGTAAAGTTCCTTCAGTGTGAGCTTTTCGCCCATGCTGGAAGTGTGCTGGATTTCTTCGGGTATCGGCAATAACGGACGAGCCTTCTGTCCCTGCCCCAACAGCTCTCTCCTGGAAAGCCCCAGCAGATGAACCACAGCCACGCGACCTGCCAGCGACTCGGACACGCCCTTCATCAAGTGAAACTGCTGCGAGCCGGTGAGCCAGAATAGCCCTGGCTGCTGGGCTCGATCGGCGGCCATTTTGATGTACGGCAGCAGCTCGACCGCATACTGCACTTCGTCGATGAGCACGGGCGGGGGAAAGCGCTGCATGAAGAGCGCCGGATCTGTCTTGGCCAGGCTCAAGACGAGCGGATCGTCCAAGGTTACGTAAGTGCGATCCTCCTGGCTGAGGCGCGTGAGGAGCGTTGTCTTGCCGACCTGCCTGGCTCCGGTCAGCAAGACGACTGGAAACTGTTCCGTGGCTTTTGTCACGAAAAGTTCGAGTGTGCGAGCAACATACATTCGATTTCTCCAGGCAAGCACCGTCTATAATGCATTCCTGATGCATTATAGACGATACCTGGTTGGTTGTCAAGCGACCGATCGACGATGCGTTCGGCCAGCAGCCCTTGCGCCCACAGCCAGCCCAGATCATGGGGCGGCGTGGGGATGACCATCATCAAGGACAGCCAACGGTTCGTAGTTGGCGCTTCAGCGCCCCCGGCGCACCAGAGTGCGCATTACGAACGCGCCAGTGCGCGGCTCGACGCGCAGCGCGCCGCTGATGGTCACGGCCGACACCCTCGTGCTCCAGCGGTCAGCCTCGAACTGCTCCGCTGGCAGTTTCTACTTGAACACGACGCACTGCATGATGCCGATGCGCTGGCTTTGAGCCAGTGATCCACAGCGCCTGGGCCGGCGCCATCGTGACAACGACAACGCTGGCGCCGCCAGGAAAGTCTACAACCAGCCGGAAACAGGTATAATCCGCTGCGACATTTATCCTTCTGAGAGTGACAAATTCCCACGAAATTCTCCTTGAGAGAAGGACTATGCGTGACCTGCTTCAACAGTTGATCGCCGACTCGCTGGCGGCGCCCCCGCCGTCGTTCACCCGCCGCGATGCCTACCTGCCGGCGATACCCGGCAAGGCTATCGCCGTGGTGGGCATGCGTCACAGCGGCAAGACCACCTTCCTGTGGCAGTGCCTGTCTGACCGCCTGCAAGCCGGCGCGTCACGCGCGGCGCTGCTCTATCTGAATTTCGAGGATGAGCGCCTCGTTGGCCTGCAAGCCACTGATCTGCAGTGGGTGGTGGAGGACTACTACCGGCTGGCGCCGCACCTGCGCGATCGACAGCGGGTGACCTTCTTCTTCGACGAGATCCAGGTCGTACAGGGGTGGGAGGCGTTTGCCCGGCGGCCAGCGGATGGTCAACCCTCGCAAGGTGTATCCTGTCGATCCCGGCTTGATACCGGTCTTCGACCGTGTGGGGCGGCCCAATCTGGGCGCTGCGTTGGAGACCGCGGTGCTGGTGGAGTTGGAACGGCGCGGCTGCGAGGTCGCCTACGTGCGCACACGCGAGGGCTACGAGGTCGATTTCCTGGCGCGCGATCCCGCGGGCGAGTGGTCATTGCTTCAGGTCTGCGCCGACCTGGCCGATGCCGCCACCCGTGAGCGCGAAGTGCGCGCGCTGCTGTCGGCGACGGCAGATCATCCGTATGCCACGCCGTTGCTCATCTCCCTGGATGCCGTGCCTCCCCAGCCGGAGCTGCCGTCGCCAGTGCGCTGGCAGCCGGCAGCGTTCTGGCTGTTGGGCTGTGCGGAGTGATTCCCCTGCGATCTTGCTCAGTTGCTGCTCCAGCGCATACCAGGTTCCTACACACCCGTTTCAGATCATCCAGGCCGGGATGGACGGTGTAGTGTCGTAGCTGTGAACTGCTCCTCTGGCATGTTCTTCTTGAATACGACGCACGTGTTTTTGTCAAGCGGCTATGGGAACGAGCTCGAACACGCGCGCAAGCGCACTTGCGCCCTCCAGGTCGCCGCGCCTCAATGCCCCGCGAACTGCATCCAGCTTCTCAGCGTCGTTCAATGACAGGCAGGGCGACCACTCATCGGTTGTGTAGATCAACTCGACATCTACTTCGGCAGCATAGTTCCCCTGCTGCACCAACTTGATCACAGGTCGACGCTGGTGAGCGCTCGCGTTGCTATCGCCCTGGTTTGGCCTGTATTCTGTCATAGTTCTGCCATTACCATCAGATCTCGGGAACGTGTTCGTCTTCGTATTTTTCAATCAATACCCCTAAAACCTCCATGAGCGAAGCCAGAGGATGCGTCTCGTCTTCACCCACTTCATCGATGAGAAAGTCGAGCAAGCTGACTGTCTCGTCGTACTCCCCTTCGTTGGTTGGCACGTGAACCACAGGAGCCACCGTTGGCCAGATCCTCACGACCTGCTGTGCTCTTGTTGCTAACATTGTGCTATTCCTTATTCCCATGTGACGCCTGGCCGGGGGTCCTACCAACACGGGTTGCGAGATCGAGTTCACGGATAGAACCGTCTGTACAACCTCGGGAACGGCAGCGCCTCGCGGATGTGGGGCAGGCCGGCCAGCCACATCAGCACCCGCTCCAGCCCCATGCCGAAGCCGCTGTGCGGCTGCGTGCCGTACTGGCGCAGGTCCAGGTACCACTCGTAGGCCGCGCGCGGCAGCTTGTGGGCGTCGATGGCGTCCACCAGGGTCTGATAGTCGTGCATGCGCTGGCTGCCGCCGACGATCTCGCCGTAGCCTTCGGGCGCGATCAGGTCGCAGGCCAACACCGTGTCGGGCCGCTCCGGGTCGGGCTGCATGTAGAAGGCCTTGACCCCGCGCGGGTAGTGATGCACGAAGACCGGCTTGTCGAACTGCGCGCTGATCGCGTCCTCGTGGGGTGCGCCGAAGTCCTCGCCCCAGGGGAAGTCGGGATAGCCGTTGGCCTGCAGCAGCTTGACCGCGTCGTCGTAGTGGATGCGCGGGAAGGGGGGGAGCACGTTCTGCAGGCGGGAGGTGTCGCGCTCCAGCGCCGCCAGCTCCACCGCGCGCTCGCGCAGCACCGTCTGAATGCAGTAGCTGACGAACTGCTCGATGATCTCCATGTTTTCGGCCAGCTCGGTGAAGGCCATCTCCGGCTCCACCATCCAGAACTCCATGGCGTGGCGGCGGGTGTCCGACTTCTCGGCGCGGAAGGTGGGGCCGAAGCAGTAGACGCGGCCGAACGCGCCGATGGTGGCCTCGCTGTAGAGCTGGCCAGTCTGCGCCAGATAGGCCGGCTCGTCGAAGTATTTGGTGGCGAAGAGGTTGCTGGTGCCCTCCGCGGCCGACGGCGTGATGATCGGCGTGTCCACCAGGGTGAAGTCGTTGCTGTCCAGCCAGTCGCGGATCGCCTTGACCAGGGTGGCGCGGATGCGCAGGATGGCCGTCTGGCGCGGGTCACGCAGCCAGAGATGGCGATGGTTGAGCAGGAAGTCGCTGCCGTGCTCGCCGCCGTCGCGCTTGGGGGCCAGCGGGTAGGGATCGGCCGCGCGGCCGACCACCGCGAAGCTGGCCGCGTCCAGCTCATAGCCGCCCGGCGCGCGCGGCTCGGCCCGCAGGCTGCCGCTGATGGTCACGGCCGACTCCAGCGTGATGTGGCGCGCGGCGTCGAACTGCTCCTCGGGCAGGTTCTTCTTGAAGACAACGCACTGCATCGCGCCGCTGCCGTCGCGCAGGGTGATGAACTGCAGCTTGCCCTTGTCGGCGCGCTTCTGCACCCAGCCGGCAAGGGTGACATCCTGGCCGACATGGTCGGCGGCTTGGTGGATTTTGATGGGGGTGGACACTGGTTTCTCTCCTGCGGGAACGGGCTGTCTCTGCTAGCCCACGACGTTTTGATTACAGCGGACAAGTAGACTTCACGGCTCGATGCCGACCATAACGAGCGGGACGGCAGGAACCCCGCGTCCTTGTCTGATGACGTTGTAGAACTCGCCCTCGAAATATGGCACACCAGAGCTCATCTGGCTCTGCAGGGACTTCATAGGTAGGATTTCGATGCCAACGTCGATTTGGTCGCTGACGAAGAAGGCAAGATGCTTCACGAATAAATCGTAGGCGACGAAGGCGTACTTGCCGAACTGGACTTCAATGGCTACTCGATCTTTGACAAAATCGGTCTGGCAGGTATTCCAACCCGTTGAGGTGGGAGTAAGTCTCAACTATTCTCATCGATGGTGTACTGCTCCTCTTCGTCTGGTCTTTCGAGCAAGATCATCTGAAGGTCCTCTTCTTCGCGTGTCCAAGGGGCGATGGTGAGTTTGCCGCCAGAACTTGTGGGATCGTGGACCGGTCGATGCATGGGACGGGTGCGCAGCGTACCTGCCATTTCTTGTTCGATCCGGTTTCGAGCTAACTCCGTGTACCTAGGATGCATTTCGGCGCCTGCGCCGCGTCGATCGTGCCTTAGTGCCGCAATAATCGTGGTTCCTGTTCCCAAGAACGGATCTAACACCCAGTCTTCCTTATTTGTCATTGAAAGGACCAAGCGTTCGATCAACTCCACTGGGAATTGGCAGGGATGCTCGGTCTTTTCAACGTGATTGCTCTTCACGTTTGGAATCACCCACAAGTCACCAGGGTTCTTACCAAGAGGATTCGATGAGAATTGCCCTGCCTTTGGTCCTTTGAAATGCTTCTTACCCGGGTATTTTTGTGGAACTCTGATTGGGTCCAGGTTAAAGACGTAATCCTTTGTTTTGGTAAACCAAATGATGGTCTCGTATCGACCGGAGAATCTATTTGTGCAGTGAAGCCCGTGTTCAAAGTGCCAGATAATCCGATTGCGCATCTGGAGACTCAGATTCGCAAAGATAGGATAAAGCACAGTGTCCAAGGGAACAATCGAGCCGTTGTCAACATAGTTTCCCACTTGCCAACAGATACTTCCCCTGGGAGACAATATGCGAACGCATTCACGGATGACTTGAGCCTGCTGCTCAAGGTATGCATCCAACCTCAGCCTCCTTTCGTACTCCTTGCCTAAGTTGTATGGCGGAGAAGTAACAACAAGCTGGATGCTGTCATCAGGAATCTGCCGCAGCATATCCATACAGTCTCCTGGATAAAGGACTACATGCTCGGATAAGGCAAATTTCTCGGCAATCGGATATTCATTGAACATGGCATAATAATTTGCAATAGCAATGCAACCAAGCGGTGACAACTGCAACTCAAGCAGGATCGGGCAGCGGGCGTTGCATGTCCTCATACAGCTCAATCACCGCTGCCAAGGCATCCGCTACATGGGAATAGACCTGCGTGATGTCATCAGCCTCGGTGATCAGCTCGGGCAGGGGCGGATTCGGGTAACACGGCGTGCAGCCTTCAGACTGCGGTATCATGAGCAACGGCAGCGTCCTGATGCTATCCATCGCCTTCACCATCGATATGCGTTGAGAACCCAAAACCCGCCGGCGACTTCGACGCCGGTGCGTTCAAGGTTGGCAAGCGCGTCCACGATATCGGCGTAGCTCGTTTGCATGTCAGCTCACAGGCCACTTACCACCAACTGTCGTATTTCCTCGACAAACTGGGCCGGCGTCAAGATGGTCAGTCCGCTCTGTTCGGCGACCGCGGGCGTGAAATCCTTGGTGTTGAGCGTGATGAACCGATCCACGCTGCTGGCAACGGCAACAGAGAGAATCGGCGCATCCTTTGTTTCGATGACTTCTTTCCACGGCTCTACCTGCTCAGGGGTTGGATCAGGTAAGATCTCCAGCCGCAGCCGGGCCAATTGTGCAGCGAAGTTGGGCAAGGCTCGCGGCAGCTTCTTGCGCAGGTTGCGCTCGGCTTCGTCCAGTACCTGGGTGCTGACGACCAGTTGGAACAAACCAATTTCAGCCATCTTGAGCACGGCGTTGCTCGCTCCCGACTGCGAGTCGGCGCCGGCAATCAGCACATTGGCATCCACGAAGACCCTACGCATGGTCAGCGTACCGCTCTTGCCAGATGAGTCGGCGCTCTTCCTCCAGACCTTGCAACAACTCCGCCAGGCTCACCTTTTCTTCTTCCATCAAAGCCGTGAACTCCTGGGATAGCTTGGGAATGATGGCCTGGTGGGGAGAAAGCAGCACAATGCCGTCGATCTGCACCAGGTTGAGCGTATCGCCCGTATCGACGGCAAGGCTGTTGCGCACTGCTTGAGGCAGCGTGATTTGCCCCCGTTCTCGCACGCGCACCGTGAATGTTGTCTGCATGACTCAGACCCTTTCTTCATCGTTGTGCGATTTTCTGATTTTCGCACGATGGCATCATAAGCCATCTGTTCGTCACGCGCAAGAACCCAGGTTCATCGCCCTGATCAGTGGTCACGGCAGCCGCAATCTCGACAGAAGTCACGCCGCGTCCTGCTTCGCCGTCGAAACCAACTGCAGCAGCTCCAGTTGCGCCTTGTCCACCACGTCCGGCGTGCCGGTCATCGGCTCCAGCGCCTGCTGGTTCTTGGGGAAGGGGATCACCTCGCGGATCGACTGCTCGCCGGCCAGCAGCATGATGAAGCGGTCGATGCCCAGCGCGATGCCGCCGTGCGGCGGGGTGCCGAACTCGAAGGCGTCCAGCATGTGGCCAAACTTGGCGGCCGCGGCCTCGGGCGAATGGCCCAGCAGTTGGAACATGCGCTCCTGCACCTCCCGCTGATGGATGCGGATGCTGCCGCCGCCCAGCTCGATGCCGTTGAGCACGATATCGTAGGCGTTGGCGCGCACGCTGGCGGGGTCGCTGGCCATGCGGGCCAGGTCCTCGGCCTTGGGCGAGGTGAAGGGGTGATGCATGGCGTCCCAGCGCCCTTCGTCCTCGTTCCAGTCCACCAGCGGGAAGTCCACCACCCACAGGAACCTGAACTGGCCAGGAGCGATCAGATTCAGATCGCGGCCCAGGCGCAGCCGCAGCTCGCCCAGCGCCGCCGTGACTACCTTGGCTGTGTCGGCCACCATGAAGACCACGTCGCCCGGCCCGGCCTGGCAGCGTTCGCCGATGGCCGCCAGCTCAGCCGCGCTGAAGAACTTGGCGATGGGCGACTTAGGCCCGCCCTCGGCCGGGTAGTCCAGCCAGGCCAGCCCCTTGGCGCCGTAGATCCTGACCACCTCCTCGTAGGCCTTGACCTGCTCGCGCAGCTTGGTGCCGCTGAGGCCGGCCAGGCCGGGCGCGGCCACTGCCTTGACCGCGTTGCCCGCCTCCAGCGCGGCCTTCAGGAAGCCGACGCCGGTGTTCGCCAGCAGGTCGCCCAGCTCTTGCAGCTCCAGGCCGAAGCGGATATCGGGCTTGTCGCTGCCGTAGCGGGCCATGGCCTCGGCGTAGGTCAGACGGGGGAAGGGCAGGCTGGGCGGCTCGGCCCCGGTCAGCTCGGCCACCAGATCGCGGCACAGCCCGCTGATCAGCCCGATCACATCCTCCTGGCCGACGAAGGACATCTCCACGTCGAGCTGGGTGAACTCCGGCTGACGGTCGGCGCGCAGGTCCTCGTCCCGGAAGCAGCGCGCGATCTGGAAATAGCGATCGAAGCCGGCCACCATCAGCAGTTGCTTGAACTGCTGCGGGCTCTGCGGCAGGGCGTAGAACTTGCCGGGATGGACGCGGCTGGGCACCAGATAGTCGCGCGCGCCCTCCGGCGTCGACTTGGTCAGGATCGGCGTCTCGATCTCCAGGAAGTGGTGAGCGTCCAGATAGTCGCGCATCAGCTTGACGGCCCGGTGGCGCAGCACGATGTTGCGCTGCAGGCGCGGCCGGCGCAGGTCCAAATAGCGGTAGCGCAGGCGCGCGAACTCGTTGGTCTCCAGGTCGTCGCGGATCTCGAAGGGCAGCGGCTTGGCGGGGTTCTCCACCACCAGCTCGCTGGCCACCACCTCGACCTCGCCGGTGGGCAGGCCCGCGTTCTCCATGCCGGCCGGCCGGCGGCGCACCGCGCCGCGCACAGTCAGCACGAACTCGCTGCGCACGCGCTGGGCCGCCTCGTGCGCCTCAGGGGTGTCGGGGGTGATGACGACCTGGGTGACGCCGTAGCGGTCGCGCAGGTCGATGAAGACAATCGTGCCATGGTCGCGGCGGCGGTAGGCCCAGCCGTTGAGCACCACCTCCTGGCCGGCGTCGGCGACGCGCAGGTCGCCGCAGGTATGGGTACGGGTAGACATCGATGCACTACAGTCCTTTGTCGGATGATTTCAGGGGAGCATTATACCTTAGCCTGGCCGTAGGGGTGAACTCGAGCCTGTCGCCAAACGGAGAGCTCAACGGGCTCGGTCGGAGACCGGCCCGAGCGACCGTGGATCTCCGTTGAAGACAGCGGGCTCGGTCGGAGACCGGCCCGAGCGACCGTGGATCTCCGTTGAAGACAGCGAGCTCGGTCGGAGACCGGCCCGAGCGACTTTACTCAATGCAGTGAATTTGACCGTCCTTCTGTTTTGCGCTAGAATCGTGTGACTTTCCTTACTAAGCTCGCACAATCTGCAAGGCAAACCTCGTCGAGGAGGTGATGGATCAGCCTGCCCCAACGCTTGTTTAGATGTTGTTCGATGTCGTCCAACGACGATAATCCCTGCTAGATTTCTCTGGAGGAGAAACCATGTCTCTGAAGAACCCCAAAGCTGTGTTGTTTTTGCTAATGCTGGTGGCTATGTTGGCCGTGGCAGGTTGCCAGACTGCAGCCACTCCAGCGCCTGCCGCAGATGCGCCTGCCGCAGATGCGCCAGCCGCAGATGCGCCGGCCGCCACCGGTGGCCCGCAGGTAGGCATTGTGCTGCCGACCAAGGACGAGCCGCGCTGGCTCCAGGACGAGGCTCGCTTCAAAGAGCTGCTTGACACGGCCGGCGTCCCGGTCGAGATCCTCTTCAGCCAGGGCAATTCGGCTACCGAGAAGACCAATGTCGAGTCCCTGCTGAGCAAGGGCGTCAAAGTGATCATCCTGACCCCGCAGGACGGCGCTGCTGCCGCCGCCGCGGCGAATGCAGCCAGGGAAGCTGGCGCCAAGGTGGTTTCCTACGACCGCCTGATCCTCGGCACCGATGCCGTCGACTACTATGTGACCTTTGATAGCAATGCCGTGGGCGCGGCCCAGGCTCAGTATCTGGTCGACAAGGCTACCGGCACGGGCAATCCGCTCTATCTCTATGCCGGGGCCGCCTCGGACAACAACGCGTTCCTGTTCTTCGAGGGCGCCTGGAGTGTCTTGCAGCCCAAGATCGCCGACGGCACCTTTGTGATCAAGAACTCGCCGCAGGCCGTGGCCCTGCAAGAGACGGCGCAACTGACCCGCGACCAAATGGCTCAGATCATCGGCCAGATCACGACCAACTGGGACTTCAACACCGCCAAGGGCTTGGCTGAGGCCAATCTGACGGTGGCTACCGCGGCCGTCAAGGGCAATGTCTTCATCCTGGCGCCCAACGACGGCACCGCGCGCGCCATCG
>JAJTXO010000050.1 GCA_021463315.1 Caldilineales bacterium
GCGCGACATCCCCGAAGCCACGCTGAATCAACTGATCTGGAACGTGGTGCGCCAAAGCCAGATCGGGCCAGACGAGCTGGAAATCGTCGATCTGAGCGAGTTCGCCAGCTTCGAGGCGCAGATGGCGCATTTGCGGGATAGTTCGTAAGTGTTACGAGTCACGCCCTCAGGAGCCTCTCATGATCCTAACCCGCGAACAACTTGAAGCGCGCGAGCGTCAACTGCTGGCGCCCTATGGCATGAAGAGCAGCGACTCGCGCGGGCGGGTCTGGCCTGACGACGAGCATCTCTACCGCTCGGCCTACCAGAAGGACCGCGACCGCGTGATCCACACCACGGCCTTTCGGCGGCTGGAATACAAGACCCAGGTTTTCGTCTACCACGAGGGGGATCACTACCGCAACCGGCTGACTCACTCCATCGAGGTGGCGCAGATCGGCCGCACCATGGCGCGCGCGCTGGGGCTGAACGAGGATCTGGTCGAGGCGATCTGCCTGGCCCACGACCTGGGCCATCCGCCCTTTGGTCATACCGGCGAATCCGTGCTGGCCGAGCTGATGACCGGCTACGGCGGCTTCGATCACCAACGCCAGACCATGCGCATCATCGAGCGGCTGGAAGAGCGCTATCCTGGCTTTCCCGGCCTGAACCTGACCTACGAGGTGCGCGAGGGGCTGGTGAAGCACGACACCGACTACGACGTGACCGATGCCACCGGCTACGAGCCAGACAAGGCCGGCACGCTGGAGGCGCAGATCGCCAACCTGGCCGACGAGATCGCCTACAACACGGCCGATCTGGACGACGGCCTGCGCAGCGGCATCCTCGATCCGGGCGATGTGGCAGCGCTTCCGCTGTGGCAAATGGTTCGTCAGGCGTTGACCATGGCCCCGGAGTTTCCCGTCAGCCTGGAAGCGCCCCTGGACAGCCTGTTGCGCGCCCGCCTGATCCGCAAGCTGATCGCCGCCGAGGTCACCGATGCCATCAGCGCCACGGCCCGACGGCTGGAGCGCTGTGATGTGCAGTCAGTGGCCGAGGTGCGCGACCTGGGCCAGAGCATCGCCGGCTTTTCGGCCGAGATGCGCGCCTACAACCGCGAGCTAAAGGCCTTTCTCCTGCAGCGCTTCTACCATCATTGGCGCGTCAACCGCATGGCCGGCAAGGCGCGGCGCATCCTCAGCGACCTCTTCGGCGTCTACCAGGAAGACCCGCACCAACTGCCGCCTCCGGTGCAAGTTCACGTCGATGCCCAGACCGACTCGGTCGAACGGGTGATCTGCGACTACATCGCGGGCATGACCGATCGCTTCGCCATCCGAGAACACCAGAAACTGTTCGATCCTGAGACGCGAGTGTAAACCGCGTTAGAGTTCCGAAGACGCCGCAGCAGTGCTGCGGCGTCTTCCGAGCTCTGTCCTTTGCGGTCTTTGCGCCTTTGCGTGAGACAATACTGTTAGCGCGCCTGTCGCATCACCCGCAGTTGCACCCGCAGCCGGCGGATAGCGCCTCGGGCCGGCGCCTGGCTGTCGTCGTATTCCATCGCGACGATCTTGCCCATCAGCCGCAGCGTCTGCGCATCCAGCACGAAGCCCAGGTCGGGGGCCAACAGCACCGCGTCGCCGCGCGAGGAGAGCTTTTCGCGCAGCGCCTGGTTGCCATAGGCATAGTCGCTCATCAGCACCTTGGTGACGGTGCGGATATCGCTCTTGTCGAACAGCCACACCTCCAGCGCGGTGACCCGCTCCGGATCGCCCTGCACCGTCTCCGACATGGTCAATCCGCACTCGCCCCAATAGGAGCCGTCGGAACCCTCGATGTCGAAGCTTTGATCATAGGACACGTCTCCCTGGTCGAAGGCAGCCATGAACTCCTGACCAGCGCTGCCGCGCTCAGCCGCGGCCGCGGCGGTCGCCGAGCCAGCCGGCGCAGCAGACCGGGCAGCAGACGGGGCGGGCGGAGCCTCGTCGATCAGCACCTCAGTGGCGAAATCATCCACGTCCGCGTCATCCTCCTGCGCGGCGCGGCCGCGCAACAGCAGCCAGGCCGCCAACACGATGCCGCCGACCAGCAACAACAGCCCCAGGACGGTGAACAGATTGCTGCCGCCCTCCTGCGGCGGCTCTGCAGGTGGGGGCGCAGCGTCGGGCGCGGCCGCGGGAATCGCCAGCCCCAGGTTGGCAGCCATGGCGCGGACGCGATCGGCCGTCACCATATCGCCGGTCGCCTCGGCCTGCTGCACCACCTGGCCGCCCAGCTCGGCCACGGCCTGCTGTGTGCCCAGCGTTTGCAGACGCTCGACCGCAGCGCGGTTGTCCTGGGTCAGGGCATAGGCCTCAGCCTGCGTCGCCAGGAACATCTGCTGATCCGCGGCCCGAAGATCCTGCATGGTGGCATTGCTCCACTGCACGGGCGCGATTTGCCATCCCAACAGGAACCACCCTATCAACAGGCCAACGACGAAGGCAACGACGATGAAAAGATAGGTTCGATTGCGGTCTGTCATGAGTGACCTCCTTGCTTGCAGGTCTGAAAAAAGTGTGGATTGACGCGACGGTGCGCCGATGACAGGCTGCCGGCGGGGGTGGCGCGCTACGGCCCCGCGTCCGGCATGGGGGTGGGGTCCGGGGAGGCGCTCAAACCTCGGCTGCCGCGCGGGTGGGCTGTTCGCACCACCTCATGCAGGCGCGCCTGGCTGATGTGCGTGTAGCGCTGGGTCGTGGCGGGACTCTCATGGCCCAGCATCTCCTGGATCAGGCGGATATCGACCCCTTCATCCACCAGATGGGTGGCGAAGGAATGGCGCAAAGCGTGCGGCGTCACCTTGCGCTCGATGCCAGCCTGCCGCGCGTAGCGGTCCAGCATACGGATGATGCTGACCCGGCGCAGCCGCTGGCCAAAACGGTTCAGAAAAAGCGCGCTGCCCGTCTCCTCGGTCGCCAGCTTGGGCCGGCCCTGCTGCAGATAGAGCCGCAAGGCGGTCTCAGCCACGCTGCCGAACAGGGCGATGCGCTCCTTATCGCCTTTGCCCAGCACACGCGCCTCGCGCCGGGTCAGGTCGATGCTGCGCAGTTCCAACATCTCCAGCTCGCCCAGGCGGATGCCGCTGCCGTAGAACAGCTCGATGATCGCCCGGTCGCGCAGGCCCTGCGGCGTGGCCAGATCCGGCGCCCGTAGAATGGCCAGCACCTCGTCGTAGCTCAGCACCCGCGGCTGGCGCTGGCCCTGCTTGGGCGAGGCCACCGTGGCCAGCGGGTTGCGCTCCAACACCCCCTCGCGCGCCAGAAAGGCGCAGCACGCCCGCACCTCCGAAAGGCGGCGGGCGATGCTGGCCGGAACATAGCCGCCCGCGTGCAGCTCAGCCAGCCAACGACGCACCAGATGCTTGTTCACCTGCGGCCAGGCATCCACGCCGTGAGCCTGGGCGTAGTCGATGAACTGGCTGATCTCGCTGCGGTAGTTGCGCACCGTGTAGGGCGATGCGTTGCGCTCGGCCTGCAGATAGATGATGTAGCGGTTCAGGGCGTCGCGCATGGGTGTCTACCGGGGTGTTCGCCTGATTGTGTGAGGAGTAACGAGTAACTCGTAACTCGTAACCCGGAATGGTGCGATGCTGTGGTGGATTTACGAGGAAGTTGCCATTATGTCAGGCGTAATGAGGAATGAGTAACGAGTAACTCGTTACCCGGAAGCGCTGGCCGTGTTTCCAGGTATGAGTTGCGTCTGTCCACGACATAACATCACCGCACCCATAGCGCTCCATTCCGGGTTACGTGTTACGTGTTACGAGTCACGAGTTCGTGCGGACTGGCGCCGTCAGGCCTTTGCCTCCAGCTTCTTCAGATCGAACGAATGGCCGCACACCGTGCAGCGGGCACGCTCCTTGCCCGCCTGCGTCAGCAAGCCGCCGCAGTCGGGACAGGGGGTCGGGATCGGCCGCTGCCAGACCACGAAGTCGCAGGCCGGGTAGCGCTCACAGCCGTAGAAGGTGCGGCCCTTCTTGCTGCGCCGCTCCACCAGCTCGCCCTGCTGGCACTTGGTGCAGGTGACGCCGGTCTTGTTCACCAGCGGCCGGGTGTAGCGGCACTCTGGATAGTTGGAGCAGGCGATGAACTTGCCGAAGCGGCCGTTGCGCAGCACCAGATCGTGGCCGCACTGCGGGCAGGCCTCGCCGATAGGCTGTGCCTGCACCTCGGCGCGCTCCATGGTGGCCTCGGCGGTCTTGAGCTGCTGCTCGAAGGGGCCGTAGAACTGGCGCAAGACATCGACCCAATCGCGGCCATCGTCGGCGATCTCGTCCAGCGCCTCCTCCATGCGCGCGGTGAAGCCCACGTCGAACACGTCGGGGAAGTGCTGCACCAACTGGTCGTTGACCACGAAGCCCAGCTCGGTGGGATGGAGCCGCTTCTCGCGCTGCTCCACATAGCCGCGCTCCTGAATGGTGCCCATGATCGGCGCATAGGTGCTGGGCCGGCCGATGCCGTTCTCCTCCAGCGCCTTGACCAGCGAGGCCTCGGTGTAGCGCGGCGGCGGCTGGGTGAAATGCTGCTCCGGCAGCAGCGCCAGCAGGTCCAGCAGCTCGCCCAGGCGCAGCGCCGGCAGCCAGCCGCTGTCGACATCGTCCGGCGCCTGGCTGTCGTCCGTTTTGACGCCCTGGCCGTTCTTCTTGCCGCCGTTTTCGTCCCGCCCCTCCTCGTAGACGCTGAGAAAGCCAGGGAAACGCACGCGCGAGCCGCTGGCGCGGAACAGATAGTCCGGCGTCTCCAGCGTATCCACCAGCGCCGCGGCCGCGGCCGGGCTGAGCGTCGCGTACAGCCGCTGCGGCAGCGCGGCGATGTCGGCCGAGATGGTGTCGTACAGCGCGGCCTCCATCTGGCTGGCCACGAAACGCTTCCAGATCAGATCATACAGCGCGCGCTGCTCGCGGCTCAGATGGCGCGCCACCGATTCCGGCGTGCGGGTCACCGCGGTGGGCCGGATCGCCTCGTGCGCCTCCTGCGCGCCCTTGGCCCGCGTCTTGTACACCGGCGGCGTGGCGGGCACGTACTGCGCGCCGTAGCGCTCGGTGATATAGGCGCGCGCCTCGTCCTGGGCCTGTTTGGCCACATTGACGCTGTCGGTGCGCATGTAGGTGATCAGGCCGACCTGCTCGTCGTGGCCGATGTCGATCCCCTCGTAGAGCTGCTGCGCGGCGCGCATGGTCTGGCGCGCGCTGAAGCCCAGCTTGCGGCTGGCCTCCTGCTGCATGGTGCTGGTGGTGAAGGGCGCGGCGGGCCGGCGGCGGCGCTCCCCCTCGCGCAGCGCGGTCACCAGGTAGTGCGCCCCTTCCAGATCGTCCACGATGGCTTGGGTGTCCAACGCGTTGGCCAGATCCACCTCGCCGCCGCGCAGCCGGTGCAGCTTGGCCAGGAAATCGGGCCGCGGCTGGGCCAACCGGCTCTCCTGCTGGGCCAGGCGGGCGTGGATCGACCAATACTCCACCGCGATGAAGCTGGCGATCTCGCGCTCCCGCTCCACCACCAGCCGCACGGCCACCGATTGGACACGCCCCGCGGAGGTGCGGCCCTGCACGCGCTGCCACAGCAGCGGACTGACCTTGTAGCCCACCAGGCGGTCAAGAATGCGCCGCGCCTGCTGTGCGTTGACCAGATCCATGTTGAGCTGGCGCGGATGGGCGAAAGCCTCGGCCACTGCGTCCTTGGTGATCTCGTGGAACACCACGCGCTGGCCCTGCTTCGGGTCGATGCCGGTGGCCTCCACCAGATGCCAGGCGATGGCCTCGCCCTCGCGGTCAGGGTCGGTGGCCAGATAGACCTCCTTGGCCCGGGCTACCTCGCTCTGCAGGGCTTTCACGGTCTTGCGCTGATCGTTGGTGACGCGGTAGGTCGGCTCGAAGTTCTTGTCCACATCCACCGAAAGCTGCGACTTGAGCAGATCGCGCACATGGCCGACCGAGGCCTTGACCGTATAGCCTTTGCCCAGAAAACGCCCCACGGTGCGGGCCTTGGCCGGCGATTCGACGATCACCAGCTTGCCGCTGCGCTTGCCGGCCGGCAGCGGGACGGCTGAACCGGACTTGGCAGCCTTGCCGGCGCGGCTCTCGGCCTTGGCGTGGCCGGCCCGCGCTTGCTTGGCCACCACCGGAGTAGGCAGCTTGTCGTGTTCGGGCGTGGCGCCGATCTTGAACAACCCCGTGCCGCAAACGGCGCATTGGCCGCGGGCCGCGGGCCGGCCATTGGCCATGTAGACCGCCTGGCCGTTGGCCATCGAGCGGGTCTCTTTACACTTGACGCAATAGGCCTCGACCGGCGTGGTCAGCGGCCCGGAGATGTCGGCCGGCGCCGGGCCGGCCGGCTGGCTTTTCTTGCTGGCCGGGCGCGGGGCGGCTGCGATTTCAGGCTTGGGCAACTGGTCGTGTTCCGGCGTCGCCCCCATGCGATTCATGCGCGTGCCGCAGACAGAACAGGTCCCCTGCGTGGCTGGGCTGCCGTTCTTCAGCCAAACAGCCTGCGGCTCGCTCATCTCGCGCTTCTCTTTACATTTAGTGCAGTAGGCTTCCATCAGATTGGTTGGTAGATTGGTAGATTGGTAGGTTGGTAGATTGGTAGGTTGGTACAACGCTGTGGCCGGTTTTGGTACAACGCTGTGGCCGGTCTCCGACCGAGCCACGCCGAGCCACGCCTGGTCAGCCGACGCTGTACTCGACGCGCGCCTCGCGGGCCAATACGTAGCTCATGCCGCTCACCTGGCGGGCCAGGCCTTTCAGCTCCAGCAACGCCAGGGTGCTGGAGATGGCCGCAGGCGCCAGGTCGGCCGCCCGGCCCAGCTCATCCACATGAGCAGGTTCGGTCGAGAGCAGATCCAGCACCGCCCGTTCGATGGGGGTGGTGGGCACCGTGGCCCGCACCTCGGCCTGCTGGGTGATCTGCGACAGGTTCAGCTCCTCCAGCACATCGCTCACCGTCAGCACCGGCTTGGCGCCGTCCTGGATCAGGCGGTTAGCGCCCTCGCAACTGCGCTGAAAGATGCTGCCCGGCACAGCAAAGACCTCGCGCCCCTGCTCGGCCGCGAAATCGGCTGTGATCAGCGCGCCGCTGCGCGCGCCCGCCTCAACGACCACCGTGCCCAGCGACAGACCGCTGATCAGCCGGTTGCGAGGAGGGAAGTTGCTGCGCTCAGGCTTGACGCCCAGCGCATATTCCGACACCAGCGCGCCCTGAGCGACCAACTGCTCAGCCAGGCGGCGGTTTTGTTCGGGATAGATGATGTCCACGCCGGAGCCGAGCACGGCCAGGGTGCGGCCGCCGGCATCCAGCGCGGCCTGGTGAGCCACCGCGTCGATGCCAGCCGCCAGGCCGCTGACCACGGTGACGCCGTTGCGGGCCAGATCGGTGGCCAGATGGCGGGCAGCTTCCTTGCCATAGACGCTGGCCTGGCGAGTGCCGACCACGGCTACAGCCCAATCATCCTCCGGCAGCAGCTCGCCCTTGATATAGATCACCGGCGGGGGGTCATGGATGTTGCGCAGATTGATGGGATAGTCGTCGCTGTCCCAGGTCAACACCTGGACGCCAGCGCGCTGCAAGCGTTCCAGCTCGCCGGCCAGATCCAGCGACCGGCGCGCGGCCAACAGATTGTCGGTGGAGCGCCGGTCCAGACCAATCTCAAGCAGACTGGCCGCGTCGGCATGCCACGCCTCTTGGACACTGCCGAAGAAATCGAGCAATGCCCGCAGGCGGGCCGGGCCGATGCCCAGCACCTTGTTGAAGCCAACCCAATAGGCCAGATCGTCCACAACTGCCCCTCCGCCGTTCAGACTTTCAAGCATAAGGCCACACCAGACCGCCGTGCTGCCCGTTTTGGCAGCATGCGCCATTGTTGTGCGCCATCGTGGCCACCAGCCTGGAGACTCCCACCGTGCAGGGGTCGTTCTTCCTGGGGTTGCCAGCCACGGCACAGGGCCAGCATAACCCATCCAACGCTTTTTGTCAAGCCGCTTAAATCGTTCTCAGTCCAGCAGGCCCGGCATGGGGTGGATGATGATCTCGCCCGCGTCCAGCCGCTCCTCGGCGATAATGTCGTTGATGTAGGGCACCAACACCTCGCCGGCCGCGCCCTGCACCACGAACACCTCGTTGGCTGGGGTGCTGAGGATCTCGGCGATCACGCCCAGATCGCGGCCGTCGGTGGTGCGCACCCGCAGGCCGATCAACTGAAAGACGTAGTGCTCGCCCTCGCCCAGCGGCAGCAGATCGCTTTCCGGGATCTGCAGCCACTGACCCAGCAGCGCCTCGGCGGCTGTGCGGTCAAAGTAGCCATCCAGCAACACCAGCAGCGAGTCCTGATGGGGGCGACTGCTGATCAGCCTGATCGGTCGCGCCTCGGGCCCCAGGTAGACCGTCTCCAGGCGTTGGAAGCGCTGGGGAAAATCAGTGGCCAGGGTGACTTTGACCTCCCCCTTGACGCCGAAGAGCGCGGCCACATGGCCGATGGCGATATATCCTGGGGCGATATCGGGCGAATAGCCGGTGAAGCTCTGCAAAGCGATGCTCCTTGACGCGTAAAACGGGAGGCCAAACGGCGCTCCCGTTACCGCTGCCTGTAGGTTGAAAGGCGCCTAGGCGATTTCCAACGAAACCTGCTTGCCCTGGCGCATAGCCGGGACGCGCATGACAATGCGGATGGCGTTGGCGACGCGACCGCCGGCGCCGATGACCCGGCCCATGTCCTCGCGCGCGACGCGCAGCTCCAGCAACACGCCGCTGTGGGTGCGAATCTCCTTGATGCGCACCTGCTCCACGTCGTCCACCAGGTTTTCCGCGATGTATTGAACCAGGTCTTTCATAGTCTTAGCCTGCAGTGGTCGCGCGCGACGCTTCCAGAGCGGCATAGACGCCCTTGGATTTGAGCAGGCGAGCCACGGCCTCGCTGGGCTGGGCGCCCACGCTCAGCCAGTAGAGCGCGCGGTCGGCGTTCAGCTCGACCGTCTCTGGCTCGGTGCGCGGATTGAAAAAGCCGATGTTCTCGATGAAACGACCATCGCGCGGCGCGTCTTTGTCGGCCACGACGATGCGATAGCTGGGCTGCTTCTTGGCGCCCACACGGCGCAGTCTGATCCTAACCATGGAGTGTTCCTGCTATACCCTTCTTGATTTTGTCTGTACCGATAACAAGCTAATCGCCCGCGACAGGTCGGGCGATTGGCGGGCCTTAGTATACCGCATTAGACACAGTTGGCAAAAACCGCGCAGGGGAGTGAACGAGCAGCTTCGTGCGCCCTGCAAACCACAGCCTGCTCTTGGTCGAAGGTCAGCAGCGCTGCGGCCTCGTCGAAGCTGTTGGCCCAGCGATTGCGGAAGAGCGCCTCCTTCTCGTTGTGAAAGTGAGGCGGCTGGGTGCGCTCCGAGCGCAGCGCCATCAGATAGTAGCGCTCGTCCCGCGTCACACGCTCGCGGCGAGTCTCGAAGGAAACCACCTGCCAGCCCAGGTCCTGCACAATGGTCAGGTCGCAATAGCCAGTCTCCTCGCACACCTCGCGCAGGCCGGCGTCCTCGGGCGTCTCCCCGGGATCGATGTGCCCCTTGGGCAGGCGAATCTCGTGTACCCCTTTGATGGTGCGCTCGATCAGCAGCACCCGACCAGCGCGGTCGGTCACCACGCCGCCGGCTGAGCGATAGGTTCGCAGCGGTTTGCTCATGCACAGGTCTCCTGATGGTCTCAATCGTCGAGCGCCAGTATACCATAAAGGCGCTGAACCTGCCGATCTGATGCCTCACCCCGATCGCAAGTCCCCCATTGCCCCGATCGCCAGGGCGTCTCGCCTGGCCCTCGTTCCATCGTCCCGATCGCCAGGGCGTCTCGCCCGGCCCTCGCTCCTTTGCCCCGATCGCCAGGGCGTCTCGCCCGGCCCTCGCTCCATTGTCCCGATCGCCAGGGCGTCTCGCCCGGCCCTTGCCGCGCCTGGCATCAGACAGGCTCGCTCAATAATACTGGTACTAACGGATTCTGTGGCCAGAGAAATGAGGCGAAACTAGCCAACTTGGAAAATCGTGGTACGACGCCCATCCGGCCTCAAGACCGCCCACAGAAGCCAATAGAACCAGCAAAAAAACAGCCACCTTCAGGGTTGACCTGAACCGCCAGGCGTGGTAGAATTGCCCTGTGGTCAGGGCCACGATCGAACGCAGATCGACCGTTGCGCAGCCAGCAGCTCCTGACCGATGTGATGTGTCAGGACAAAGGCGCCCTGATCCGCAATGCTTGCCGACTCTCGTGCGGCCTGGGCACATCGCTCAGGCTGCTTTTCATTACAACCTGTATCCTGTTCAACCTGCATCAAAGGAGATCGCAATGTCCACCGAGAAGTACATCGAGCTTGAGCATCAATATGTCGCCAACATCTACCACCCTCTCGATGTGGTGATCGAACGAGCCGAGGGCGTCTGGATGTATGACGTAGAAGGCAAACGCTATCTGGATTGTCTGAGCGCCTATTCGGCCGTCAGCCAGGGCCACTGCCATCCGCGCATCGTCGATGCCCTGGTCGACCAGGCGCAGCAGATCACGCTGACCTCGCGCGCCTTCCGCAACGATCAACTGGGGCCGTTCAGCAAGGAACTGTGTGAGCTGCTGGGCTACGACATGGTTTTGCCGCTCAACTCCGGCGCAGAGGCGGTGGAGGCGGCGATCAAACTGGCGCGCAAATGGGGCTATGAGGTCAAGGGTGTGCCCAACGACCAGGCGGAAATCATTGTGTGCGGCGGCAATTTCCATGGCCGCACCACCACCATCATCAGCTTCTCCAGCGAGCCCAAATACCGCAAGCATTTTGGCCCCTTCACCCCTGGCTTCAAGTTCGTTCCCTTCGGCGACATGGACGCCTTGGTCGACGCCGTCACCCCCAACACGGTGGCTTTCCTGGTAGAGCCGATCCAGGGCGAGAATGGCATCAACATGCCGCCCGACGGCTATCTTAAGTTCGCCGAAACGCTCTGCCGCCGCGAGCGGATGCTGCTGATCACCGATGAGATCCAGGTGGGGCTGGGCCGCACCGGCAAGCTGCTGGCCAGCCAGCACGACAACGTGCGCGCAGACATCGTGGTGTTGGGCAAGGCGCTTTCAGGCGGCTTCTATCCCGTGTCGGCGATCGTGGCCGACAAGCCGATCATGGGGCTGTTCCACCCTGGCGATCATGGCAGCACCTTCGGCGGCAATCCGCTGGGCGCAGCCGTGGCCCGCGCCGCTTTGCGCGTCTTGGTGGACGAAAAACTGGTGGAGAACTCTGCGGTCCAGGGCCGCCGCTTGATCGAGCGCTTGCGCCGCATGGAGAGCCCCTACATCCACGAGGTGCGCGGCCGCGGCCTGCTGATCGGCGTGGAGGTCACAGCCGAGGCCGACGGCGCGCGACGTTTCTGCGAGGCGCTGGCCGAGCGCGGCGTGCTGTGCAAGGAGACCCACGGCACGGTGATTCGCTTCGCCCCGCCGTTGGTGATCACCAGCGAACAGATCGACTGGCTGGCCGAGCAGGTGGAAACCGTCTTCGACCAGATCGAAGCGCAGGATCAGATCGAGCACGAGGAGGAGATGGCCTCGACGGCCGTCTGATCATCGCGTATTTCGATCTCCAGGGCGTCCCGCCCGGCGCTGGCGAGCGACTCGCACAGAACCCGGCGGGACGCCTTGCGATCATTCCTATGGGAGGGGTTGATCTTGCGATCATTCCTATGGGATGGGTTGTGCGTTGATCTTTAGGGCGTCCCGCCCGGCTCCGTTTGTTGATCTCCAGGGCGTCCCGCCCGGCTCCGTTTGTCGATCTTGAGGGCGTCCCGCCCGGCGCTGGCGAGCGACTCGCACAGAACCCGGCGGGACGCCTTGCGATCATTCCTGTGGGAGGGGTTGATCTTGCGATCATTCCTATGGGATGGGTTGTGCGTTGATCTTGAGGGCGTCCCGCCCGGCTCCGTTTGTCGATCTTGAGGGCGTCCCGCCCGGCGCTGGCGAGCAACTCGCACAGAACCCGGCGGGACGCCTTGCGATCATTCCTATGAGATGGGTTGATCTTGCGATCATTCCTATGGGAGGGGTTGATCTTGCGGTCGTTCCTTTGGGATGGGTTGCTGGTCGAAGACCGCATGGATCGCGGCGCAGTCCTGGCCGAAGGTGGCCAGGAAACTGTAGCTGGCCGGCGCCGGGTCGATACCCTTGCTCTCGAATTCGAGGATCAGCCGGCTGCGCTTGCCAGCGCGCAGCTCACGGCTGGCCAGCGGCAGCGCGCCCAGGTCCAGCTCTACCCAGGACGCGGGCCAATAGCCCGACGCCAACAATCTATCTCCCAGATAGACCGCAGTCAGCGCGCCGTTTTGCGGCGGCCAATGCAGCAGCAGACTTTGCAAGCGCGCGGTCTGGCGTCCCTCGTTGACCAGCGTCCAGTGCGCCTTGGAACGCGCGAGCCCGAGCTCTGCCCCGCGCACCACACACTGGGCGCGGGGACACGCCGCCTGGCCCGGCTGGCCACAGGGCTGATAGTCCACGCGAAAGATGGCGCCAGCATTGCCAGCATAGGCGCCCACGCCGGCCAAGTGCTGGAAGTCGCCAGCGCCGCCCAGGAACGCAAAGCTACCGCTGACGTCTGTGCTGGCAGCAAGGCCGTTGAAGTGCAGCTCAGCCGCGCCGCGGTCGGTCAGCAGCGTCAGCAGACCCGCATTGGCGCCCGTCAAGCTGGCAACGTCACCCATGCCCACTTCGTCGAAGCTGAACGAGCCTTCCAAAGCGCCGTGAACGCCGCAGGTCTCGCCATAGGCCGCGCACAGCCGGTCGCACGGCGCGCCATACATGGACTGACACAGCGCATCGTCATCGTGGGCTGGCCCGCCGCGCGCCTGAATGCGAAATTGAAGATAGCCGCTGGGCAGCGCCCTGAATTCGAAGGCGGTAGTGTACCCCGTGGTGGAAAAAGGGCCAGGAGGAGCGCCGGCGGCGGCCACAGCCGTGACTGAGACCAGGAGCGCGAGGAGAGCGAGAACCGCGGAATGCTTCATTGATACCTCCTTGCAGCCAGATGGCAATCATCCGGCTGAGCGTTGCAGCACAGTATAGGCTGCCCACCGGCTTCTGTCAATCGGACGGTATCATCTCAAAAAACCGGGGTCGAGACTTCCGAAGTCTGCGCAGGTTTGTTCAAAACGAGCTCACAGTCC
>JAJTXO010000500.1 GCA_021463315.1 Caldilineales bacterium
CTTCACGATTGTTGTCTCACGCAAAGGCGCAAAGACCGCAAAGGGCAGAAATTCTTGGCATTTTTGGCGGCTTTGCGTGAGAATCGTGAACTACTGAAATTGCCGGAAATTTTAACCTTTGCCTTCCATGTGTATCCTGTGTAAAATCTGATCTGTGAGCAGTCGCAACGTCATTGCCAGACTCCAGCAAGAAGGAAGGGTCCTCGTCAATGTGCGTGGAAGCCACATTGGTGGCGATGTGCGATAGGTTGGTTGAGGAAGGGTTGAATGCCAGTGACCAAATCTGATGATACTTGATCTCCCTGAGCTTTCCCGGCCACCAGTGTCCGTATGTGTGTTCCAGGTCTCCAAGCCAAGCCACCTCATCTTTTCATTATCTTTGATCATTTTCGTGTCCAGTCGTAGGGGCGCACCTCACACCTCCTTGCTCCGTTTGGAATGACAGCTACCATGAACTGGCCCCGCCTCCTCCCTGCGACGACTACAGCGGCTCGCGGTTGGTGTTTTGCTTCCTGATCCTGGTGGCCGTGATTAGCATGGCCCGCAGCCTGGTCCACATCCTCACGCCGGCGGTCTGCATCACGGATTTGACGGATGTCACGGATGGCGGAGAGACCTGCGCGCGGCGCGTCCTCCGGCTCCGTGCAATCCGTTCATCCGTGTAATCCGTGATGCAGACGAGGGTGGTCTGCATCACGGATTTGACGGATTACACGGATGTCACGGATGGCGGCGAGACCTGCGCGCGGCGCGTCCTCCGGCTCCGGGCAATCCGTTCATCCGTGGCCATCCGCGAGTCTCCGCGATATGATCTGAATCATACCCCCCACGCCCATCTTGCGATACAATAGACCCAACGCTGTGAATGGATGCGCAATCTTTGTCGAGGTGCTGCCATGACTACTCTTTCCCAAGCCCGCCAGCAGTGGGCGGATACCAATCTGAAGAAAACGCTGGATCGCTTCCCTGAACGCCGGGCTGAGTTCGAAACCAGCTCGGCCATTCCGGTGGAGCGGCTCTACACGCCGGCCGATGAGTTGGCCGGCGACTACCTGGACAGGCTGGGCTTTCCCGGCGCCTATCCCTACACCCGCGGCGTGCAGCCGACCATGTACCGCGGGCGCTTCTGGACCATGCGCCAATATGCCGGCTTCGGCACAGCCGTGGAGAGCAACAAGCGCTACCGCTATCTGCTGGAGCAGGGGCAGACCGGCCTGAGCGTCGCCTTCGACCTGCCGACGCAGATCGGCTACGATGCCGACCATGCGTTGGCGCTGGGCGAGGTGGGCAAGGTGGGCGTGGCTATCTCCTCGCTGGCCGACATGGAGACGCTGCTGGATCAGATCCCGCTGAACAAGGTCAGCGTCAGCATGACCATCAACGCGCCGGCCGCGGTGCTGCTGAGCATGGTCATCGCGGTGGGCCGGAAGCAGGGCGTGCCGGCCAGCGAGCTGCGCGGCACCATCCAGAACGACATCCTCAAGGAATATCTGGCCCGCGGCACCTACATCTTCCCCCCCGCGCCCAGCATGCGCCTGATCACCGATATCTTCCGCTACTGCGCGGTCGAGGCGCCCAACTGGAACACCATCAGCATCAGCGGCTATCACATCCGCGAGGCCGGCAGCACCGCGGTGCAGGAGGTGGCCTTCACCCTGGCCGACGGCATCGAGTACGTCAAGGCGGCCATCAGCGCGGGGCTGGACGTGGACAACTTCGCGCCGCAGCTCAGCTTCTTCTTCAATGCCCACAACAACTTCCTGGAAGAGGTGGCCAAGTTCCGCGCCGCGCGCCGGCTGTGGGCCAGAATCATGCGCGACCGCTTCGGCGCCAAGAAGCCAGCCTCCATGCAACTGCGTTTCCACACCCAGACGGGCGGCAGCACCCTGACCGCGCAGCAGCCGGAGAACAACATCATCCGCGTGACCATGCAGGCGCTGGCCGCGGTGCTGGGCGGCACCCAGTCGCTGCACACCAACTCCATGGACGAGGCGCTGGCCCTGCCCACCGAAAAGGCGGTGCAGATCGCGCTGCGCACTCAGCAGGTGATCGCCTACGAGTCGGGCGCGGCCGACAGCGTCGATCCGCTGGCCGGCTCCTACTTCGTCGAGGCGCTGACCGATGAGATCGAACAGCGGGCCGAGGAATATATCACCAAGATCGACAGTCTGGGCGGCGCGCGCGTGGCCATCGAGCAGGGCTACATGCAGCGCGAGATCCAGGACGCGGCCTACCGGGCGCAGATGGCCATCGAGCGCCAGGAGCAGGTGGTGGTGGGCGTCAACCGCTTCGCCACCGACGAGCAGAGCGAGGCTGAGCTGCTGCGCGTCGACGCCTCGGCCCAGTTGGAGCAGATCGAGCGGCTGAAGCAGGTCAAGGCCAGCCGCGACCCGGCGCAGGTGGCCGCGCTGCTGGCCCGCATCGAGCAGGCTGCGGAGGATCCCGACGCCGCGCTGATGCCGCTGTTCGTGGAGGCCGTGGAACAATACGTGACGCTGGGCGAGATCTGCGGCGTGCTGCGCGGGGTATTTGGCGAGTACCAGCCGGACGTGTGGGTTTGAGGTCATCTGAACGGATTGGATATAATTGATCTGTGAGACATCTTGTGGCCGAGGTGACCAATGGCAACATATCGAATTATGCTGGAAATCGAGCAGCTCCCTGAGGGGCCATATCTGGGCACCAGCCCTGATTTGCCGGGCCTGATCATCCAGGCCGACACCCCGGAAGAGGTGATCCGCCTGGCGCCCGATATTGCCCACGATCTCATCGGGGTAATGCAAGACAACGGACAACCCCTTCCAGCGCACCTCGAGTCGTTTCCAACTCCCAGCCAATTACCCGTGATGGTGCCAGCATGACCTATCGGCAATTGGTTCGCAAACTGCGCACGCTGGACTGCGAGTTCATGCGCCAGAGCAAGGGCAGCCACGAGATCTGGACCAATCGCCGCAACAATCGATCGGCAGTCGTGCCCAATCATCCGGGAGACATACCCCCAGGCACGCTCAGGGCGATTCTCGCGCAGCTTGGTATTGACCGCGACGAGTTCGACGCCGCCTGAGAAGCAACGAGTCAATGGTTTTATGAACAAACAACCTAACAGCCGCATGTGTTTCATCTGCGGCAAGCAGAACATCGGCGGCGTTCACGTCTCGTTCTACGAGCCGGGGGACGGCACGGTGCTGGCCCGCTTCACCGGCCAGGAAGTGCATCAGGGCTATCCCGGCCGCTTCCACGGCGGCGTGATCGCCGGCATTCTGGATGAGACGCTGGGCCGCGCGATCCGCCTGGAGCACGGCGACGAGGAGTGGGGCGTGACGGTGGAACTGACCGTTCGCTACCGCAAGCCGGTGCCCATCGGCGTGGAGCTGCAGGCCGTGGGGCGTATCGCCATCGAGCGTCCTCGCGCCTTCGAGGCCCACGGCGAGATCTTGTTGCCCGACGGCGAGATCGCCGCCGAGGCCCGCGGCAAGTTCATCAAGCTGGCCAACGCGGCCGTAGCTCAATTCGATCCCGCCGTCGAGGAATGGCGCGTCTGGCCGGATGAAGAGTGACAGGGTGACAGGGTGACAAGGTGACAAGGTGAGAGGGTGACAAGGTGACAGGGTGACAGGGTGACAGGGTGACAAGGTGACAGGGTGAGAGGGTGACGTTCACCAATCTACCAATCTACCCATTCACTTCCTTATTGGTAACTATTCAGGCTGATGGCGCAGCCCGAGCGCGAAGGGATGATGGCAAGAACGGGTTGCCGACGAGAGCCATGTTGAGGGCATCCAAGACGTTGAG
>JAJTXO010000501.1 GCA_021463315.1 Caldilineales bacterium
GCGAGGTCGCCGCGGCGCTGCGCCTGGACACCGGCGCGCCGGTGCTGATGCTCTCCCGCCTGCGGCTGGCAGACGGCGAGCCGCTGGCCATCGAGACCACCAATCTGCCCCAGTCCCTCTGCCCCGACCTGCTGCGCCACGACTTCGCCGTCGAATCGCTCTACGCGGTGCTGCGCAGCGACTACGCCATCGAGCCGGCCCAGGCTGAGCAGGTCATCGAGGCCGCGCTGGCCGCGCCCCGGGAGGCCGAGCTGCTGGCGCTGACCTCGCCGGCCGCGGTGCTGCGCATGCAGCGCCTGACCCTCGACAGCGCCGGCCTGCCCATCGAATACGTCCACTCCACCTACCGCAGCGACCGCTACAAGTTTCGCTCCGTGCTCACCATCGCGGCGTCCCCGCTGCTGCGGGACAGCATAGGAAACGGCCGATGATCGTCAAAACCGGACTGCAACTGCTGCTCGAAGAGAACCTGCACCTGCTGCGCGGCCGCCGCGTCGGGCTGGTGACGCAGCCGGCCGCGGTGTTGCCCGACCTGACCGCGTGCGTCGATGCGCTGCGCCAGGCTGGCGTCCATCTGACCGCCCTCTTTGGCCCGGAGCACGGCTTCGGCGGCGCGGCCGCGGACGGCCTGGCCGTGGCCGACGCCGTGGATGCCCGCACTGGCCTGCCGGTGTGGAGCCTCTACGGCCCGGTGAAAGAGCCGACCGCGGCCATGCTGGACGGGGTGGACCTGCTGCTCTTCGACATGCAGGATGTCGGCGTGCGCTTCTACACCTATCTCAGCACCCTCTATCATCTGCTGGCCGGCGCAGCCAGGCAGGGCCGGCCGGTGATCGTGCTGGATCGCCCCAACCCCATCGACGGCCTGACGCTGGAGGGGCCGCTGGTGCAGCCCGGCTACGAGTCCTTCGTCGGGGTCGCGCCGCTGCCCATCCGCCACGGCATGACCGTGGGCGAGCTGGCCCGCTACTTCTGCGGCGAGTTCGCCATGGACGCCGACCTGACGGTGGTGGCCATGCAGGGCTGGCAGCGCGGCCACTGGTTCGACGAAACCGGCCTGCCCTGGGTGTCCACCTCGCCCGCCATGCCCCATCTCAGCACGGCCACGGTCTACCCCGGCCTCTGCTTTGTCGAGGGCACGAACCTGAGCGAAGGCCGCGGCACGGCGCTGCCCTTCGAGCTGTGCGGCGCACCCTGGCTGGACGGCTACGAGCTGGCCGCGGCGCTGAACCGGCTGGATCTGCCCGGCGTGCGCTTCCGACCGGTCTACTTCGAGCCGTCGGCCAGCAAGCACGCCGGCGTGCTGTGCCAGGGCGTGCAGGTGCATGTCCACGACCGGCGGCGGCTGCGGGCGGTGGAGCTGGGCCTGCACGTCATCGACGCCTGCCGCCGGCAAGCGCCAGAGCCGTTCCACTTCCTGCCCACCAGTTGGGAGGGCCGGCCGCCGCACTGCGACCTGCTGGCTGGCGGCCCGGCCCTGCGCACCGAGCTGCTGGCTGGCGAGCCAGTCCGGGCGCTGGCATCCACCTGGACGGCCGAGCTGGCGGCTTTTGCCGACCGCCGCGCACGGTATCTACTCTATGGCTGATCCAGTCGTCATCCGCCCCTACCGCGGCGCCGACGAGGCCGCGCTGCTGGCGCTGTGGAACCAGGCGCTGACCCATGACCGCATCGACGCGGCGCGCTTTCGCACGCAGGTGCTGCTGGACGCCAACTTCGACCCGGCTGGCCTGCTGCTGGCCGAGGTCGAGGGGCAGTTGGCCGGTTTCGTGCTTTCCCTGGTGCGCCAGACGCCGCTCTTCCTGCAAGGGCTGGAGCCGGAGCTGGCCTGGATCACCGCCTTTGGCGTGCGGCCGGCGCAGCAGCGGCAGGGCATTGGCCGCCAGCTTTTCGAGGCCGCGCTGGGCCGGCTGGCCAGCCTGGGCCGCCGGCGCGTGCTGATCTCGCCCTACACGCCCAACTACTTCACCCCCGGCGTGGACGTGGACGCCTACCCCGCGGCCATGGCCTTCCTGCACGGCGCTGGCTGGCAGGTCACGTCGCAGCCGATCTCCATGCGGGCTGAGCTGACCGGCTTCCAGGTCCTCGCGGCGATCCAGGAGCTGGAGCAGCGGCTGGCAGGGCAAGGGGTGGCCGTGCGCCCGGTGCAGGCCGCGGACCTGCCGGAGCTGATGCCGTTCATCGCCCGCCACTTCGGCTGGGACTGGTACCGCTTCGCCCAGGAGGCGCTGCTGCAGCGCTTCGGGCCAGGCGCCGACGATCTCTGCTTTCTGGTCGCGACCCGCGGCCAGGAGATCGTGGGCTACTGCCAACAGCGCCGCGAGCGTTTCGGCCCCTTTGGCGTGGCGCCGGCCCAGCGCAGCTTGGGCGTTGGCCGGCTGCTGCTCTTCCGCTGCCTGGACGCCATGCTGGCCAAGGGCTTTCACTGCGCCTGGTTCCTTTGGACCGGCCGCAACGCCGCCCGGGTGTACGAGCTGGCCGGCTTCCGCCCAGCGCGCCAGTTCGCCATCCTGCAGCGCGACATTGGCTGAGCGCTCTTTTGAGGTCTTTCATTCTAACGAGCAATGAGTAATGCGTAACCCGGAATCGTGGGATGAGTCTCTGGAAATGAGCGATTCGTAACCAGCCATCGGCGCCGGGCACTTGAATCGACAAATCGACCCCAAGTACGCGGCACCGATGGCTGAACAGTGTCCACAACTCAACATTTCCACACCCACCTGACTCCATTCCGGGTTACGAGTTGCTCGTTACTCGTTACATCACCATCATGCGCCACACGTAACTCCAACCACTATGTCCACTCAACCTTTCACCCCCGGCCACCTGATGGTCATCGGCGCGCATGCCGGCGACGCGGAGAACATGGCCGGCGCCATCGTCCTGAAACACACGCAGGCCGGCCACCGCGCCACCATCGTCCACATGACCCTGGGCGAGGCTGGCCATCCCACGCTGCCGCCGGCGGTCTATGCCCAACAGCGCCAGCGGGAGGTGCAAGACTCCGCGCGGCTGATGGGCGCCGAGGTCGTCTGGCTGCCCTATCCCGATGGCAACCTGCCGGTGAACGAGGCGGTCAAGCTGGAGGTGTGCGACCTGATCCGCCAGCACCGGCCGACGGCGATCCTGACCCACTGGAAGGGCAGCATCCACAAGGATCACACGGCCACCCACGACATCGTGCGCGAGGCCATCTTCTTCGCCGCCCTGCCGGCCGTGCAGCGCGCCTGGCCGGCCCACACCGTGCGCCAGATCTACTTCCCGGAGAACTGGGAGGATATGGACGGCTGGCGCGCCGACATCTACCTGGACGCCAGCGCGGTCTGGGACGACTATCTGGCCGTGCTGCGCAGCCATGCGCTGATGGCCGGCGGCGTGTCGTCCTTCCGCTACCTGGACTACTACAACGCGCTGGGAACGGTGCGCGGCTGCGTGGGCGGCTTCGCCAAGGCGACAGCCATCATGCTGCCGCCCGGCGGCTGGGTGCGCAAGCTGGAGTATCTGCCCGGCCTGGAGCCGCGCTAGAACGCAGGACTGACAGTCCGCCGAAGGACTGTCAGTCCTGGAGAACGCGAAAGGAGGTCGATGGACCAAGCGCCTGAATACCGTTTTACCCCACCGAGTCACCGTCACTGGGTGACATCCAACATCCAACCTTCACCGATCACCACAGGAGGAGATCACACCATGAAGCGTCTATCCATCCTGCTGAGCCTCGTGCTCATCGCCAGCTTTCTCGTGAGCGCGTGCGCGGCCCCGGCCGCGCCGGCGCCAGCGCAG
>JAJTXO010000502.1 GCA_021463315.1 Caldilineales bacterium
CCATGATCCACTGGCTTCTGCAACCTGCCGAACAATGCCCTGAGCTGGCCGCTGGCGCGGCGCCGGATGGGCTGTTGGGCGCGGCCGAGCGGGAGCGGGTGGCGCAGTTGCCGTCGCCCAAGCGGCGGAGCGAGTGGCTGTTGGGCCGCTGCGCGGCCAAGCGGCTGGCCCAGCGCTATGTAGCTATGGAGACCGGCCAGCAACCGCCGCTGGACGCGCTGGTGATCGCCCGCGGCGCCGAGGAGATCGCCGCGCCGGTGGTGGTCTTCGACTGCCAGGCCACGCCCATGGACCTGCCGGCCGGCGCGAGCTGGATCAGCGGCGCGCCGTTGGTGGCCACGCCGGGCCGCCGGCTGGGCTATCCTGTGCCGCGGGTCAGCGGCATGCGCCTGCCCATCAGCCTTTCCATCAGCCACAGCAGCGGGATGGCGCTCTGCGCGCTCTATGCCGCGGGCGGCCGGTGGAAAGCGATGGGCAGCCGACACTCCCCCGGTGCAAACTGGCAGGATCAGGCGCTGGATGCCGGCCTGCCGCTGGGCGGCCTGGTGCAGATCGGCGTCGATGTCGAGGCTATCGAGCCGCGCGCCGACAGTTTCGTCCAGGCTTACTTCGCTGTCGACGAGATGCATTGGATCGGCCAGGCGCTGGACAACGAGCAGGCGCTGATGGCCACCGTCACCTGGAGCGCCAAGGAGGCTGCGCTGAAGGCGCTGCAACTGGGCCTGACCGTGGACACGCGGCGGGTGATCTGCATGCCCGCGACCGGTCTGGAGCTGACGGCCGGCGCGGAGGATGGCTGGAGTCAAGTCTATGTGCAGATCGACTCCGATCTGTTGTCCGAGGCGCTGCGTCGCACCGGACGCCTGCCCGCGACAACGGACTACGATTGGCGATTCCGTGGCTGGTGGCGCCGCGCCGGCCGCTTCGTGCTGACGCTGGCCGCGCTCTATGTGACTGGCGTGAGATAGGGAAGCGACAGGGTGACAGGGTGACAGGGTGACAGGGTGACAGGGTGACAGGGTGGCAGGGTGACAGGGTGGCAGGGTGACAAGGTGACAAGGTGACAAGGTGACAAGGTGACAGGGTGACAGGGTGATGTTCACCAGTTCACCCGCCGCAGCGGCGTACCAAATTACCAATCTGCCAATCACCAATCTACCACTCACCAATATACCAATCCACCAATCCACCCACTTACCCTTGTCTACTTGTCTACCAATCTACCAATCTACCAATCACCACTCTACCAATCACCAATCCACCCACTTACCCTTGTCTACTTGTCTACTTGTCTACCAATCTACCAATCACCAATCCACCAATCTACCAATCACCAATCTACCAAGCCACCAATCCACCCACTTACCCTTGTCTACTTGTCTACTTGTCTACCAATCTACCAATCTACCAATCACCAATCTACCAATCTACCAATCCACCAATCTACCGATCTACCCAATACAGGAGGACTACCTTGGCTGTCGAGATGGAAACCTATATTCAGAAGTTGCGTGAGCGGCGACAGATCGCCTTTGGTTCGGCCAAAGATGTGGAAACTCAACACCGCAAAGGCCGGCTGACTGCCCGCGAGCGCATCGATGTGCTGTTCGATCCGGGCACCTTCACCGAGATCGACACGCTGGTGCTGCCGCGTTTCGAGAGCTACATGGGCGGCAAGGGCTCGCGCTATGGCGATGGCGTGGTCACCGGCTTCGGCCTGGTCAATGGCCGTCACGTCTTCGTGGCCTCGCAGGACGCGGGCGTCATGGGCGGCTCGCTGGGCGAGATGCACGCCAACAAGATCGTCAAGGCGATGCGCATGGCGCTGGCCTACGGCGCGCCGTTCATCGCCATCAACGATTCCGGCGGCGCGCGCATCCAGGAGGGAGTGGACAGCCTGGGCGGCTACGCGCGGCTGTTCGATGCCAACTGCGAGTCCTCCGGCGTCATCCCGCAGCTCTCTGTGATCATGGGCCCCTGTGCGGGCGGCGCGGTCTACTCCCCGGCTCTGACCGACTTCGTCTTCATGACCGAGAACAGCTACATGTTCATCACCGGGCCCGACGTGGTGCGGGCCGTGATGCAGGAGGATGTCAGCCAGGAGCAACTGGGCGGTGGCTTGGTGCATAGTCGGGAGAGCGGCGTCAGCCATTTCCTCTCCAAGGATGACCATGAGTGCCTGGCGCTGGTGCGGGAACTGCTCAGCTATCTGCCCTCCAATAACCTGGACGATCCGCCCTACGTGCCGCCGCTGGACGACCGCGATCGCCGCTGTCCAGAGCTGGAGCAGATCGTGCCCACCGACCCCTACAAGCCCTATGATGTGCGCGAGGTGATCGGCAGCGTCTTCGACGATGGGCGTTTCTTTGAGGTGCATGCCCTGTGGGCTGAGAACATGGTAGTTGGCTTTGCGCGCCTGAATGGCTATGTGGTGGGGATCGTGGCCAACCAGCCTCGGGTGCTGGCTGGCTGCATCGACATCAAGGCCTCCATCAAGGCCGCGCACTTCATCCGCACCTGCGACGCGTTCAACATTCCGGTCATCACCTTGCAGGACGTGCCCGGCTTCCTGCCTGGCACTTCTCAGGAGTACAGCGGCATCATCCGCAATGGCGCGCGCATGATCTACGCCTACAGCGAGGCCACCGTGCCCAAGCTGATGGTGATTCTGCGCAAGAGCTACGGCGGCGCCTACTGTGTGATGAGCAGCAAGGGGCTGCGCGGCGACCTGCTCTACGCCTGGCCCAACGCCGAGATTGCGGTGATGGGCGCGGCCGGCGCGGTCAACATCCTCTTCCGCAAGGAGGTGTCCAGCGCGCCCGATCCAGAGGCCAGGCGGCTGGAGCTGGTCAGCGACTACGAAGAGAAGTTCAACAATCCCTACGTGGCCGCGGCCCGCGGGTTGATCGACGATGTGATCGAGCCGCGCGACACCCGCCGTATGCTGATCCGAGCCCTGGAAGTCACCCTGCAAAAGCGCGAGCGCCATGTGCCCAAGAAGCATGGGCTGTCGCCTGCGTAGGAAGAAGTAGACGAGGAAACAAGTAGGCAAGGAGACAAGTAGGCAAGTAGACAAGTAGACAGGTTCGATAGTGACGCTGGCCAGGAATAGAGATGTGATAAGTGGCGATTAGCCTTAGTGCTTGTCCGTAGTTAACTTCGCGCTTTGGCCGGTCTCTGACCGAGCCACCCCGCGATGTTGTTTGCGGACAGTCACTTAGTCGCTACGGGCCCCGGTTGTCCCCTGGATCCCCTCTGTTTCCTTGTCTACTGGTCTACTTGTTTACCCTCTGAGGTATGATCATGTTCAAAAAAATCCTGATCGCTAACCGCGGCGAGATTGCGGTGCGGATTGTGCGGGAATGCCGCGATATGGGCATTGGGACGGTGGCGCTCTACGAGGCGTCCGACAGCAACTCGCTACACGTGCGGCTGGCCGACGAGTGCGTGGAGCTGCGCTCCAGCCTGGGCTACATGGATGGCGCGCGGATCATCGAGATCGCCCAGGAGATGGGAGTCGACGCGATTCATCCTGGCTATGGCTTTCTCGCGGAGCGGCCGGAGTTCGTGGCCGCGTGCGAGGCCGCCGATATCGCCTTCATCGGGCCTTCCAGCGACGTCATGCAAGTCATACGCATGAAGATCGATCTGCTGGACCGCGTCCGGGCAGCCGGTTTTGCCACCACCGACCACTCGCCCGTTGCTTTCCAGGCGCATGAGCGCGAACTGTATCAGGCACAGGCTGCCAGCCTGGGCTTTCCCTTGGTGGTCAAGGCGTG
>JAJTXO010000503.1 GCA_021463315.1 Caldilineales bacterium
CCGTATCGAGACCGGAGCGGGTCGCGCCCTCCAGCCGCTTGGTCTCGATACGCTGGATTTGGCCGCCCTCATGCGATGCGCGCACCCTCAACCCGCTACTCGACCGACGCTGATCAACCCATTTCAACTGCACCCTTATCTTTTGGGCGACTTCTAGCAACATGACCAAGATCATACCGGGCAGCCCCCCGTTGGTGGTACAATAGCCGCAGGATGAACCCAATCTCGGCTTTCTTCGTGCGCAATATCGTCGTCGTCTTTTTCTTCTACGGCCTGGCCTTCTTCAGCCTGGGACTTGCCTTGGCTCTGGCCAGCCGCCGGGACTCCGAGTTTCGCTTCGTGCGCGCCATTGTGCCGCTGGCCTTGTTTGGTTTTCTGCACGGCATCCACGAGTGGGTCGAGATGTTTCAGAAGATCGCCGTCTTGAGCAGCGGCTATATCCCCACCACGCTGCACGAGGTGGTGCGGCTGGGCTTGCTGGTGCTCTCTTTCGCCATGTTGCTGGGCTTTGGCTTCACCTTGCTTGCCCCGGCAGGCAGCTCCCGGCGGCAGATCTGGCTGCCTGTGCTGGGCATGGTGCTGTTCTGGCTCGTGGCGGTGGTCATCATCGCGCTGGTTTTGCGCCCCAGCCCCACCCTGCTGGTGGCCGAAGCCGACGCGTTGGCGCGCTACAGCCTGGCCATCCCCGGCACACTCCTGGGTGCCTGGGCCCTGATGGCCCAACAGCGCACCTTTCGCGAGGCCAACATGCCCCAGTTCGGGCGTGATCTGATCTGGGCCACCACCGCGCTGCTGCTCTTCGGCGTCATCGGCCAGCTCTTCGTGCGCGAGACGCCGTTGGCGCCTTCCCACGTCATCAACAGCGCGCTCTTCTTGCAGTGGTTCGGCATCCCCGTGCAACTGTTTCGCGGCCTGGCCGCGATCATGCTGCTGGTGTTTATGACCCGCGCGCTGGATGCCTTCGACGTGGAGTCGCAGCGCCGGCTGGAGGCGGCCAATCAGGCGCGGCTCAACGCGCTCAACCAGGTGGTCGATGCCCAGGAGGCCGAGCGCAAGCGCATCGCCCGGGAGCTGCACGACGCCACCGGGCAGTCGTTGACCGCCATCGCGCTGGGGCTGCGCGGCGTCGAGACGCGGCTGGAGCAGGACACCGCGACGCCGGCGAATCTGATCGGCCCGGTGCGCGAGATCAAGAGCTACAGCACCAACGCCCTGGGCGAGCTGCATCAGATCATCGCCGATCTGCGGCCGCAGATTCTGGACGACATGGGGCTGCCCGCGGCGCTCAAATGGTATATCCAGAGCTATCAGCAGCGGCGCTCGCTGCCCACCGAATTGATCGTCGAAGGCAACCCCTATCGGCTGCCCGCGGAATACGAAACCGTCCTCTTTCGCATCACGCAGGAGGCGCTGACCAACATCGCCAAACACGCCCGCGCCACGCACGTCGCCGTGACGCTGAGCTTTGCGCCCCATGAGCTGAGGCTCAGCGTGCAGGACAATGGCCGCGGCTTCGATCCTCAGCAGGCTTTGGAGCGCAACGGCAACCGCGCCGGCTGGGGGCTGCTGGGCATGCGCGAGCGCGCCAGCCTGATCGGCGGCCAGGTCAGGATCGACTCATCACCGGGCCAGGGCGCCTGCATCGCGGTGGCCCTGCCCACATCGCCGGAGTGGAACCGTGTCAACCATTCGCTTGCTACTGGTAGATGACCATCAGATCGTGCGCGCCGGGCTGCGCATGTTGTTTGCGGCCGAGCCCGAGGTAGAGATCATCGGCGAGGCCAGCAGCGGCGAGGAAGCCGTGGCCAGCATCGAGACGCTGACGCCCGATGTGGTGCTGATGGATGTGGCCATGCCCGGCATAGGCGGCATCGAGGCCACGCGGCGCATCAAGGCCGCGCGGCCGAAGGTAGCCGTGCTGGCGTTGACCATGCACGAAGACGAGGAGTATTTCTTCGAAATGCTGGCGGCCGGCGCTTCAGGCTATGTGCCCAAGCGCGCGGCCCCCGACGACCTGATGTCGGCCATTCGCATCGTGAAGCAGGGCGATGTCTACATCTATCCCTCGCTGGCCCGGCTGTTGGTCAAGGATTTTCTGTATCGCAGCGAGGCCAGCGCGCCCGAGACGCGCGAGGCTCTGACGCCGCGCGAGCAGGAGGTGCTGACCTTCATCGCCGAGGGCAATTCCAACCGCGAGATCGCCGACGCCCTGGTGATCAGCGTCAAGACGGTGGACCGGCATCGCGAGAACATCATGCGCAAGCTGCAACTGCACAACCGCGTCGAACTGGTGAAATATGCCATTGAAAAAGGCTTGATCAGCGTGGGAGGGCCATAATCCCCCACGCGGCAGGCGCAAAAACTAGGGAAGTCACCCAACCGCAAAGATGGGGAAAACGCCCGATTGATTTCCCGCTCCTCGCGTGGTATGCTATTGGTGAAAGTTGAGAAGCAACCAATGCCGACCCGCAAGGTCGAGAGTATGAAGGCCGATCCCCGGCCACAAGGAAAGGTGATATCATGGAAAGCCTGCCCAACGTTCTGATCCTGGTTCTGATGTTTGCCCTGAGACTGGGCGTGCCGCTGTTGATCACGATGGCGATTGCCCTTGGGCTGAAACAACTGGACGCCAAATGGCAGGCTGAGGCGGAGAACAACGCCCTGGCCGAGCCGGCTCCCGGGCTGTCCACCCAGTCTGACGCCGCTGTTGCCGAAGGTCGCAGTTGATGCGCCAGGCTCATCGGCCAGACCTTTGACATGAGGTAACACTCTACGCCCCATGAATCGAATATCCAGCGCCAGCCTGAGGCCCCATAGCCCCTGGCTGGCTTTGCTTCTTTCCGCCATCATCCTGATTTTCTCTGTCACATTGACCGTCTTCATGTCCTCAGGACAGGCAGAGGTGGGAGCGCCTTTGCCCAATTCCGAGAGCCTGGGCAGCGTGGCGCCCGGCTTTCGCGGCCCCCAGCAGTGCGCCGAATGCCACCCTGCCCAGTTCCACGACTGGGCCGACACCACCCACGCCAAAGCGGCCTTTGATCCGATCTTCCAGGAGTTTCTGCAGGACGCCAGCGAGCCGGGCGAATGCTTCGCCTGTCATGCCACCGGCTACAATGCCGCTACAGGACAGTTTGTGATGGCGGGAGTGACCTGCGAGGCGTGCCATGGCCCCTATCGAGCTTCGCATCCGGGGCAGAGCATGCAACTGGCCACTTCGCAGGAGATGTGTGGGACCTGTCACCAGAGCACCGTGGCTGAGTGGCAGATCAGCCAGCATGGCCAGGCGGGCATTGCCTGCGTGGCCTGTCACGAGGTTCACACCCAGAGAACCCGCGTGCCTGCCAGCACCGACGCGCTGTGCGCCGGCTGCCATCAGCAGGGCACGCAGGACGCCATGCATCAGGCCCATCGCCGCGAGGATATCCCCTGCATCACGTGCCATCTCTCTCGTCCGGCCGACAAGGCCAGCCAGGCAGTCAGCGGCCACGCCGTCACCGGCCACTCCTTCGTTGCGGACCGGGCCATCTGCAGCGAATGCCACCAGGATCAACCGTAGGGGATCACTGCAGCGACACGATCTCCAGGGCGTCTCGCCCGGCTCGGTCATCCAATCTATACGATCTCCAGGGCGTCTCGCCCGGCTCGATCATTCAATCTACACGATCTCCAGGGCGTCTCGCCCGGCTCGGTCATTCAATCTACACGATCTCCAGGGCGTCTCGCCCGGCTCGATCATTCAATCTACACGATCTCCAGGGCGTCTCGCCCGGCTCGATCAT
>JAJTXO010000504.1 GCA_021463315.1 Caldilineales bacterium
CAGCATGTTGGGCATGCCATTTTTCCCGCTGACCCCCACCTGGCCGTGGACGGGGCCGCTGGGGTTGGCGCCACTGCCTACCAAGTGGACCATCGACATCGGTCAGCCGATCCACCTGGAAGGCTACGACAGCCGGGCCGCGGCCAATCCGGCCGTGGTGGCCCGCCTCAGCGAGCAGGTGCGCAGCACGATCCAGCATATGTTGCTGGAGCGGCTGGCCCAGCGCCGGTCGGTGTTTTTTGGCTGACTTGAAAATAGCCGCTCGGGCCGGTCTGTGACCGAGCCCGCTCGTTTTCATCGATGGTTGTGCGCCCGGCGCATGGATGTCTAATCCCATTTTCGACGTAGGAGATCCCCCAGATGCCCGTCTATCAGAACCCGCAGCAGTTCTATGCTGTTCTAGAGGAAGGCTTTCGGCGCATGGCGGCAGACCCGCAGGCTCTGGCCGATTTTCAGCGGCGGCGCATGGCCGTGGCGCTGCACACCAGCGATCCAGAGACGGTGACGGTGATCGATAGCCGCGTCAATCCGACCCAGGTGAGCTATGGCGTGGCGGCGGGCAAGTCCGATCTGGCGCTGAAGATGCCAACGGACCTGCTGCATGCGATCCTGATGAAGGAGGCCGGCGTCAGGCAGTCGTTCACGTCGGGCGCGGTGCAGGTGACGGGCAGCATCTTCCGCGCGCTGCAGTTGGCGGATCTGTTTCATCAGATCCAGCGCGTCTATCCCCAGGTCAGGCAAGATCTGGCGGCTGGCAAGGTGGAGGCGAGGCTATAGCAGGGGTCAGCAACTCGTCGCAGAGGTCGGCTAAAGCCTCGCCTCCTGCATGGGGTGGGTGGGCTAAATCACGCGATCGAGGTGATTTTCCAGGGTGTCGAGGGTGCGCTTGAGGGTGTCCCAGAGGTTGGAGACAGCGGAGGACGGCGGGGGCGGGGCTGGCATGGGTGTGTCGCTGCCCCCTTCCAGGATGCGCTGGACCGCGGCCGTGTCGTGCTGGGCCTCCCGCATCCCGGCCAGGTCGGCCAGCAGAACGCCGCGTGAGATCTCGATGCCGTAGCGGGCCAACGTTTCCTTGAAGATCTCATAGCCGCCGGCCAGGTCGACGCTGACCGAGCGGAAGCCGTGCTCAGCGATCTTGACCCGGTCTTGCAGGCGCATGATGTTGGCAAAGAACATCATGGCGTCGTCTGGCTTTGGTTCGATCAGGATGATGTCCACGTCGGGGTGGCGTCGCTTGAGCTGCTTGATCTGGTATTTCAGGCCGGAGTGGAGCATCACGCGGGTGGCCTGGGCGCTGACCGCCTCCAGCCCTCGCTTGCTGATCAGCTCGCCGTCCGAGCCTTCCTGGCCGGTGGAGTCGAAGGGCACCAGCGAATTGATGCACACCACCAGCTTGGCGCCCTGTTCGATGGCCACGTCCAGGCTGGCGTTGCCGCGAATTCCCCCGTCGATGAAATCTTTGCCGCCGATGCGGAAGGGCTTGTAGATGATGGGCACGGCCGAAGAGGCAGCCACCGCGTCGGAGATGGACACCTCAGGGGTGTTGGCGCTGAACACCGCGCGGTGGCCGGTGTCGAGCTCAGTGGCAATGATGTACAGCTCGCGGGTGAGCTCGTCGAAGCGATTGGTGCAGCCGGTCAGTGCCAGGGTCTCGGTCATCCATTTGCCGTAGGCGCGGTTGTCGTAGATGCCAGACGGCAGCGCGGTGCCCAGCCCGCTGAAGATCATGTCCAGCACCGACAGTCGCCCGCGGTGGACCAGGGCGTCTTTGCCGGTGCTGAGCAGCCGGCGCGGCAGGCCCAGGCTGCGGCGCAGCATCTCCCCGGTGTTGAAGCGGAAGAGGTGTTTCGGTTCGGGGAAGCTGGCGATCGGATGGCTGGCGTTGACCACCCGCATCAGATCCACCGAGGACATCCCATTGGCCAGATAGGCGCCCACCAGCGCGCCCGCGCTGGTGCCCACGTAGATATCGAAGTCGTTGACTGTGCGATTGACCAGCAGCTCGTCGATGGCCCGCAGAGCGCCGATCTCGTACACGGCGCCGCTGGTTCCTCCGCCAGCCAGAACCAGCGCGGTGCGACCTGTCGAATGACTCTCTCTGTTCATGGGCCTGCCTCGGAAACGGCATCGCTTCCCGATTGTCGGATCTGCCGTCAGGGATAGACGCGTCGTCAGCCAGGACGCGCCGCTGGCTCGTCGCCGCTGGCTGGCGCAGCCTCGGCAGCCAGCAGGAGATCCAGCGCCTGGTTCAGTTGCTCCAGTTGATTCTGCAGATTGACCATATCCAGCCGCGAGGGCATGTTCAAGCGGTGCAGGGCCGCTTCGACGCTGGTGTCCATCAGACGCGGATCCATCAAGCTGGCCAGGCGCTCACGGCTCAGCTCCTCGCGCAGCCGGCTGGCCTCTTCTTCGGCCATTTCGCCGCGATGCACCAAGGCGTCGATCCGTTGGTCTACCTCGGTTTCCAACGCGCGGACAGCCTGCACCGAGGCCTGAAAGGAGCGCTTGACGTAGCCGAAGGTGTCGCCGCCCGCCCGGATCAAATTGGCCAACAGGATGTTGGGCAGGTAGGCGTTGTCCTTCTTCTCGTGCTCGAAGATGATCTGCGAGAGGGTGACGCCGGTGAGGTCTTCGCCGCTTTCATGGTCGCGCACCTCGACGTCGTTGCCGTCGCGGATCATCTCGGCGATGCTGTCCAGCGTGATATAGCGCTTGGCGTCGGTGTTGTAGAGTTTGCGGTTGGGATATCGCTTGATCAAGACCGTTGGCATGGCACCTTAACCTCCTGTGGTGGTTATACCGCGCTGTGTCAAATGTGTCCAAAACGTAAGATGTAAAAACGCCGACAGAGTGGAGTGCAGCGAGCACACACTCTGCCGGCGTTGGAGCAGCGACCACGCCCGATCCACTGGCCCAGGCCGCGTCATGCGTCAGCGGGCGCCGGGGATCGAGAGAACAGCCTGCTCTTGGCTACCCATTCTTCAGCGCGTCCACCTTCTCGGCCAGCAGAGTGATCTTCTGGCTCAGCGCGTCGATGTCGCCCTTGGTGGGCACATTCAGCCGGCTCAGAATGCTCTCGATGCGCTGGTCCACCATCGACTCGGCGCGCGTGAACTGCTTGCCAGCGCCTTCCTGCACCTTCTCCGCGACGTCCTCGACCTTGTCGGCCACTTCGGCGGCCTCTTCGCGCTGGCGATGCAGCACTTCGCGGATCAGCCGGCGACCGTCATGCTCGGCCAGCTCGCCGCGCTCGATCAGCTTGCCGACGAAATCCTCGATCTCATCCTTGGTCAGGGCAAACACCCCGACGCCGGCCATCAGAACGCGGCGCACGGCGGCCACCATGCCGGCGGCGCTGGTCTCCAGTTTCTCCGCGACGGCGGTGACATCAGCGCCGTTGACCGGCAACTTCTCGACGCCGTTCTCCACGATCTCGACCGCCTCGGCGACCGCAGCTTCCATTTCCTTTTTCATCTTGAACCTCCAAGTGGGTTGATGCTCGACATGTTGATTTTGTGATGACGCACTGCGTCATTGGTGAGTATAGCACAGTGCGTCATAGGAGTCAAGTTAGCCAAGCCGCGGTTGTGACGGCGTTCGCAAGGGCGCTGGCGGGTGCGACGGAAAGACTTCGGAAGTCGCCGCACCTGGGTTGAACGTGGCCCTGCACCCGAAACTGCCTCCTGGTGAGTGCTGCGGCGACTTCCGAAGTCTTGGGCTGGGGTGCGACGGAAAGACTTCGGAAGTCGCCGCACCTGGGTTGAACGTGGCCTTTCA
>JAJTXO010000505.1 GCA_021463315.1 Caldilineales bacterium
TCGTCCCGGCCGGCAGCGGGTCGCCTGTGTCCACATAGAACGCCTGCTGGCCCAGCAGCAGCCGCTTTGGCCGGGTCTCCGTGGCGCCCGTCGTCGTCTCGGCCGCCACCGCGTAGCCATCCATGGCCGAGGCGTGATAGTGCGGCGAGGAGATACGCGCCCAGACCGGCGCAGCCGTCACCCGGCCCAGGCATTCAGTCACAGGCAGCGATTCGCTGGCCAGCGTGCCCAGCGCGTCGGCCTCGGCCAGCGCCGCGTGCCAGGCCCGTATCGCCTCGTCCAGGCCGATGTCGTGCAGATAGGGGGTTTTGTCGTACATGGTATGACTCGTAACGAGTAAGGAGTAATGCGTAACCCGGAAGGGTGGGAGGTGTGTGTGAGGATGGTGAGGCGTAACGAGTAACTCGTAACACGTAACCCGTAACCCGGAAGGGTGGGAGGTGTGTGTGAGGATGGTGAGGCGTAACGAGTAACTCGTAACACGTAACACGTAACTCGGCATCGCGCACACAAAGTCGTCAAATCCGGGTTACGGGTTACTCGTTACGAGTTACTTTCCGTGTAACTCGACGGTCACCCATTCGCCCTGGGCGATGCCGTTGCTGTCTAGCGGGACGCGCACGATGCCTTCGGAGCGGATCAGGGTGTAGATCAGGTTGCTCTTGCCCAGAACCGGCACCGCCCACAGCCCCTGCTCGGGCCGGTCTCCGACCGATCCCCTTTGCTCAGGCCGGTCTCCGACCGAGCCCCTTTGCTCGGGCCGGTCTCCGACCGAGCCTCTTTGCTCGGGCCGGTCTCCGACCGAGCCCGGCCGCGTCTCTAGCCGCACCTGAACGATGTCCTCGCGGCCGGTGGCGCTGGCGATGTTGCGGGCCAGGCGCGCGGGGATCAGGTTCGGGCGCGGCGCGGCGGTTCCCAGCATGCGGCGAATAGCCGGCGCGACGAACAGGTCGAAGATCACCATCGCGCTGACCGGATTGCCCGGCAGACCAAAGACCGGCTTGCCGTCGCACACAGCCAGGATGGTCGGCTTGCCCGGCTTGACGCTGACCCCATGCACCAGAATCCCCGGCCGGCCCAGCCCATCGACCACCTGCGCGGTCATATCGCGCACGCTGACCGAGCTGCCGGCCGACATGACCAACAGATCGGCCTCGGCCAGCGCCCGGGCCGCGGCCGCTTGCAGCGCCTCCAGCCGGTCGGGCACGATAGGATAGGTGAGAGCGTCGGCGCCGGCCTGGCGGGCCAGCGCGGCCAGGGTGTAGGAGTTGATGTCGCGCACCTGGCCCGGCCCCGGCTCCTGCTCCGGCGCCACCACCTCGTCGCCCTGGGACAGAATGGCCACCCGCGGCCGCGCGGCCACGTCGATCTCGACGATGCCCAACGCCAACAGCCCGCCGATGTCCTGGGCGCGTATGACGTGGCCGGCCGCCAGCACCATCTCGCCCTGCCGCACATCCTCCCCCACCTGGATCACGTTCTGTCCCGCGGCCACGGGGCGGTAGACCTCGATGGCGTAGGGTGGTAGATTGGTAGATTGGTAGATTGGTAAGGTGGTAGATTGGTGGGGTGGTAGATTGGTAGATTGGTCGGATGTCCTGACCGTCTGACCTTCTGACCCTCCGACCTTCTGACCGACTGACCCTCCGACCTTCTGCGTATGCTCCACCATCACCACCGCGTCGGCGTCGGCGGGGATCATGCCGCCGGTGTGGACGATCGCGCACTGGCCCTCGTCCAGCGCGACGGCGGCCGCCTGGCCCATGGGGGTCTCGCCGACCACCTCCAGATAGGCCGGCAGGCTGTCGCTGGCGCCGTGGGTATCCTGCGCGGCCACCGCGTAGCCATCCACGGTGGAGCGCGGAAAGCTGGGCAGGTCGTGCGGCGCGACCAACTCCACGGCCAGCACGCGGCTCAGCGCCTCGACCACGGCCACGCGCTCGCGGCGCACCGCGGGCTGGAAGGCAGCGCTAAAGGTGCGCCAGGCATCGGGTGGGGTGTGGACGTCGAAGAGTTCAGGCATGGGGACCTCGGGGAGTGGTGCGTGATGCGTGAAACGTGATTCGCAATGGTGGACTTTGGGTTTGGGTGGCGGGGTTGCGTGACTCGTAACTCGTAACCCGGAATGGTGGACTTTGGGTTTGGGTGGCGGGTTTGCGTGACTCGTAACTCGTAACCCGGAATGGTGGACTTTGGGTTAAGGTGGCGGGTTTGCGTGACTCGTGACTCGTAACTCGGAATGGAGGACTTTGGGTTAAGGTGGCGAGATTTGGGGTTCGTGTTAAAGGTGGTTACGCATCGATCATCCATAACCAGAGACTCTTCGCACAAACTCCGGGTCACGCATCACGCATCACGCATCACGCATCACGGGCTACACATATCCAGAAAGCTCTCGCACAAACTCCGGGTCACGCATCACGCATCACGGGCTACACATACCCAGAAAGCTCTCGCACAAACTCCGGGTTACGAGTTACGTATTACGAGTTACTCCTCCAGCCTCGCCTCTCCCAGCGCCACGATCTCCCCATCAACAAGTTGATACATGCCGACGAGCAGTTGGTAGGGGCCGGGCGACGCGTTGGCGGGCAGGGTGAGGGTGTGGCGATCGCGCAGGCTGGCGCTGAGGCCGGGCGCAGCGGCTTCGGCTGGCTGCCACAGGCTGGTGGGATAGTAGACGCCGCCGGCCAGATGGTCGCTTTGGGCGATCTTGTCGCCGTTGGCGGCCAGTAGCTGGACGAAGCTGGTGTAGTCGGCCTCTAGCGGGCGCAGCGGCTGCCAGTGCAGGTCGATCTGCATGGCGTCGCCGGCGCGTTGCAGGTCGAAGCCCAGCAGCCGCATCGCGTCGCCCAGCACCACATCTGTAGCGACCGCGGGCGGCGCGGTGATGGCCGGGCCCAGCACCGGCGTCAGGCCCGATGGGTCAGGCGGAGCCAGCTCGGCTACGACCTCCAGCCCCGGCATCGGCTTGATCAGGTAGACCGGCCGGCCGGTGGACAGCGCGCTGGCCACCGTCTGGCCCACCTCCAGCCAGCCCGGCTCGGCCAGCAGCAGCGGGAAGACGCCGGCCAGGTCGGGCCGCACCCCCTCCACCTGTTGCAGATACCACAGCGGCATCAGCTCGTCGCGGTCGTTGCTGACCAGGATCGCGTTGGGCGCGGGGTTGGCGGCCAGCAGCGCCTGCCAGCCGTCGGCCGCGGCGCTGTCCCGGCTGCGATCCTGCGCGGCGGCCTGGTGGAGCAGCAGCGTGATCGGCAGCGCGGCCAGCAGCGCGGCCGTCGCGATCCCGGCGCTCTTGCCCCGGCCTGCCCAGCGTCCGTCGATAGCCGTGGCGGCCAGCCCAGCCAGCCAAGCCCCAGCCGCGCCGATCCAGACGCAGGTGATCAGGTAGGAGGGAATGTAGAAGACCGCAATGTCGCCGATGGTGTAGAACAGGTTGAAGCCGGTCAGCAGCAGGAAGCTGGCGCCGGTCAGCCAGAGCAGCGGCCACTGCCGGCGGACGGCCAGCGCGGCCACGCCTGCGGCCGCCAGCAGCAGGCCGATTGGGCTCAGCTCGGCCGCGAAACGGGCCAGCAGGCCGGGCGCGGCGGCTATGGCCTGGGCCGGCCCCTGGATCTCGCCCGCAAAGCCCTGGCCCAGCAGATAGCTGAGCAGGCCGGCCGGGGAGCGATCCAGCAGCTCGGTGGGTTGGCCCGGCCACAGTTCGATGCTCAGATAGGGCGTGGCCGGCGCGCGCAAGGGAACGTACAGATAGAGCAGCAGCGGC
>JAJTXO010000506.1 GCA_021463315.1 Caldilineales bacterium
GGGGAATTCGCTGGCGTCGATTCCTTTGATGTTGGTGTCGTAGCGGGCGCATTTCAGATTGAGCATCAGCGTGCGCACGCTCAGATCCATGTCGATGCGCTCGGCTGGCAACTGGCTGACGAATTCACTCAGCAGGCGCGCCGGCGCCGTCACCGCGCCGTCGTCCTCCACCTTGGCTCCGATCCAGCAGACGATGCCGATCTCCAGATTGGTGGCGGCCAGCTTGAGACGGCCCAGGTAGACCGCGTCACCCAAGGAATTGCCTGCCTGGTCGGCCACAGCCAATGGGCGATCTCCCTCGGGCGCGTAGCAGTACATGGCGACCTTGATGCGTCCCAAACTGGGCAGGCTGCCGCGGGCGTCGGACCCCAGGCCCACCCGGTAGCTGTCCCGAAAGACCTCGCCCGTGCGCCAGAGCGAGGTGGCCCGGTTGCCGCCGCCAGGGAAGCGGGTCTGCCGGTCCAGCGAGTTGTTGGCGCCGTCCAGCAGGTGGACGCCCACGGTGTAGTTGTTGGAGGTCTCGCGCAGCGCGCGCCAAACCAGCGTCACCTCGGCCGTCTCGTACAGCCCCAGCCGCTGCGGCTCGATGCGATAGCCCAGCAGCTCGGCAAAGTCGCCGAAGACCGCGTTGAGCGGCTGCTCGCCAGGCCGCAGCGCGGCATCCATCCCCACGGACGGCGCGGCATAGGCCGGCCGCAGCAGCGCCAGGGGCAGCGCTGCGCTCAACACCAGGAGGAAGCCGGGCAGCAGCGCCGCGCCCTTTACCCGCCAGCGCCCCGGCAGCACCTGGTCGATGCCCACGACCAGCAGAAAGCTGATCACCGAGTAGATGGGCAGGAAGTAGCGGCCGCGTGGCTCGGCGCTGCCGGCCGCCTTGACGAAATTGATCAGCCAGGCCAGGGCGAGGACCAACAACGCCGCGGCGACTGCCACGCGCAGCTCGGCCGGCTGGCGGCGCTGCGCCAATATCCAGAGCACGCCCACCAGGCTGACCAGGAACACTCCTTGCAACAGGACGATCAGCGCCGTGGGCAGGGCGATGTTGTCGTTGCCAAACAGGCCCCAGAAGGTCATCAGGACAAAGCGCGTGGCGTACAGCGCCTGGTGCAGCAGGCCGCTCTCCACCGCCGCGGGAGCGCCCAGCGTCTCCTGCACGAAGACGGTGGTCACGTCGGCATAGGCCGCCAGCAGATGGCCGTAGAGCCGCCGGTTGCGCGCCAGCCAGAGGAGCAGCGGCGCGCTGGCCAGCCCCAGCGCCAGCAGCGTTTGCCCCAGATGGCGGGCAAAGCCGGGCCGGTCGCGCCGCCAGACGATCGCCAGACCCAGGAGCAGCGTCATGATCACCACCGGGACCAGAACCAAGGCGGTGTATTTTGCCACGATGCCCAGCCCCGCGGCCAGCACGGCCAGCAGCAGCGTCAGGGGGCGCGGCTGGCCGTGCAGATAGCGCAGACAGAAATAGATGCACCACGCGCCCAGCGCGGCGGCCAGAATGTCGTTGTTGACCACCGAGGCCGAGAAGATGTACTGAGGAATGAAGGCGTTGACGGCCAGCATAGCCAGCGCCAGATAGCGCCGCGTCGGAAAGAGCAGCAGACCGCTCAGATAGACCGCCACCAGCCCGGCCAGGCCGATCAGACCCGACAGCAGGCGCACCCGATGCACCGCCAGAGCCGTTCCCTGATAGGGGAAGCGCTCGGCGTCGCCATGCACGGCCACATTCAGCCCGCCCTGGCTGTGCGGCGTATGCACATGGGGATTGAGCGCCACCGGCAGATCGGCCGCCAGGTCGCTGCCCGCGAGGGCCAACGCGCCCAGGAGATAGTACAGCGGCGGCTGGCGAAACTGATGGACTGAGCTCAGGCCATCCACAGACGCCAGGCTGCACAGGTCGCCGGTGGGCGCGAGGGCGATGGGGGTTTCGGCCGCGGGCAGGCGGCGCTCAACGGCGATGTAGCGGATATATTGGTAGTGCGCCCATTCGTTGTCGGCCTCCCACAGCGGCACCGTGGCGTTGTAGTAGAGCGTCAGCGCGCAGAACAGCGCGCCCACGGCCAGCGCGCCCCAGTGGGTGCGCACAGCGGCGCGCCAGCGCGCGCCCCGCAACCAGGATCGCCAACCCTGCGAAGAACTGGCCCCCTTCGTGCTAGGCAAGCTCACGATAGATCTCGATGTGGCGGTCGGCGATGGCGTCCCAGGTGAAATGGCCTGCCAGCTCTCGCGCGCCCTGGCTCAACTGGCGACGCAGGGCCGGCTCCTGCCACAGGCGCGCGGCGGCATCGGCCAAGGCCTCTGGGGAGCGCGCCGGGGCCAGCCAGATGTTCTCGCCGTGGCGCAGCTCCGGAATCGTCACCGCCGGCTCGGTGCTGATCACCGGCATGGCGTGGGCGATGGCGGCCATCAGGCTGCCGCGGCGAAAGCTGGCCCCGTCGCGGTAGGGCAGCATGGCCATGTCTGCGGCGAAGAAGTTGGCCGACACCTCCGCGGCGGGGGTGAAGCCGGTCCAGCGCACCCGCTCGCTCAGGCCGGCCCCCTCCAGCAGCGCCTGCACGCGGGCCAGATAGGCCTGGTTGGTGGGATCGCTGGCGCCCACCTGCCCGCCGATCATCAACAGCCGCGCAGGGATGCCGCGCGCCACCAGGCGGCCCAGCGCCTGCATCAGCTCCTCGCCCCCCTTGCTCTCGTTCAGAAAGCCAAAATAGCAGAGCAACAGCTCATCGGGCCCCACGCCCCAGCGGGCGCGCTGGGCAGCGCGCTGGAAGCCGGCCGGCGGGTCTGGCTGGATGTTGGCGCCGATGGGCGCCTCGTGCAGCTTGCCGGCCAGCGACGGCACCGGACGCAGCCGGGCCAGGTCCTCGGCGTTGGTGACAATCACCGCATCGGACCGGGCGGCCAGCTCCAGGTTGGCGCGCCAGCGCAGCGGGCCAGCCTTGGGGAAGAGGTAGGGGGTGCGCAGATCGTGGAAGGTGACCGCGACGCGGCGCGGCCAGGCTGCCGCGCGCAGGCCGCGCGGCAGCAGGTTGATGGCCGGGTGCAGGTCGAAGGCGGCTGACTGGTACTGAATGTGCAGCACGTCGGGCTGGATCTCAGCGGCCAACCGGCGCGCCTGGCCAGCCAGCCCCCAGCGCCACCGCTGCATGTCGGGATAGACCATGCCCGCGCCGGGCGGGGTCAGATGCGACGGACCGGCCTCGTGGCTGGTCAGCACGTGGACATCCACGCCCTGCGCCACCAGGGCGCGGCCCAACAGCCAGGTGTAGTCGCCGACCCCGCCTTGCATGGGGGGATATTCGCCAGTCACAAAGAGCACACGCATAGGAGAGCCTCGATGGATTCTGCAGGATCTGGCAGGGACGGAAAGCGTCGTCCATGGAACGATCGCCAGGCGTCTTGCCGGATTGGCGCCAGCCAGCCGCAAGCCTGCGGAAGTCGCGGCAGTGCGGCGACTACCGCAGGCTTGGGCTGAGCCGTTAGCCCGGCGGCGCAAACCGCAGCCGGGAACGCAACACCTGCGCATAGGCGGCCATACGATCGCGGCGCATGGGCTGCTGGACCCGCTGGCTGGCCACGACGCAGCCGGCCAGCCACTTGGCCGCCTCTTCCAGCCATTGATAGACGAAGGTCAGCAGCAGAAAGCTCCGCAGCAGCGCGGCAGCCAGCCGGCCGTGGTATTTCTGCACGTAGCGCAGCCGCGAGCTGTGGAAACGGATGTGGCGGGCGGCCACGACCTGCTCGCTGGACTTGCCCTCGTGGTGCGTCACCAC
>JAJTXO010000507.1 GCA_021463315.1 Caldilineales bacterium
GGCACTGAATGCCCTGCACCGCCGCCTGGTCTTTGCCGAATTCGCCGAGCAGCACGCCGCTTGGTACGCGCAGTATGCTGCGCTCTATCGTCTTCGCACCGCGGAGATCATCCAGATCGGCGGGACTGTGACGCCCGAGGAGCTGGCCGCGGCGCGGGCCAACATCGTCGCGCTGCGCAGCCAGTTGGAGGAGGCGATGGATGCCGCGGGCATCGATCTGTGGGCCTGCCCCGCCGCGTGCGGGCCCGCGCCGGCCGGCCTGCACGCCACCGGCGATCCGGCCATGAACCTGCCCTGGACCCACGCCGGACTGCCCGCGCTCACTCTGCCGGCTGGCCGGGCTGAGAACGGCTTGCCCCTGGGGCTGCAACTGGTGGGGCGCTTGGGGCAGGATGAGGCCCTGGTCGGTTGGGCGCTTCGGCTGGCCGCGCCATAGGGCTGGCGATGGCAGGCAGCGGCGTCCGCGCCTCTGAATTGTGGGGAGCAAAACATGATCCAGATCATTGACTCCAACCAAGATACTATGGTATAAACTGCCAACGTGTCATCTCAATAAACCGGGGGCGAGACTTCCGAAGTCTGCGCAGGTTTGTTCAAAACGGGCTCACAGTCCATAAGACTTCGGAAGTCTTCCCCCTCTATTGAGATGATACCTGCCAACGAATGCGCGGACTCGATCCTTGACGCAGCGCAGGCAGCGATTTTTCGGGTCGCTGCTGGGACGGCGAGGCGGGATACAGGACGCGCCACCTACTTTTAATGAAAGGACACGGGGCACACGACATGCAGACAGGCAAAATTGAAGTCGAACGTGAAAAATTGGTTGCGGAACGCGCCGCCATTCTGGACGACATCGAACACCTCAGGGAGTGGTTGCAAGGTGAGGTCGATCCCGACGCCGACGAAGGGGATCCCGATCTGGCTGAGCGTGAGAAGAACCTGGCGCTGTTGACCATCATCGAGCGCAAGCTGGAATCGGTCAACATCGCGTTGCGCGCCATCGAAAAGGGCAACTACGGCATTTGCGAGCGCTGCGGCCAGCCCATCGATCCGGCGCGGCTGGAGGTGCGGCCCGATGCCACCATGTGCCTGGACTGCCAGCGTGAGGTGGAGCGGATCGCCAAAAAGGCCGCGCTGCGCTACATGGAAGAATGATCGTTGCCTGGGCGTTGGATGAAGGCGCGACCGCGGCCGGCATCCAACCCCTTTCTTCCCCCATCGGAGGCCCATGTGGCTGAAGTTCATGTTTCAAATCACCCGCTGATCCGTCACAAGCTCACCCTGTTGCGCAGCACGCAGACTGAGCCCAAGAAGTTTCGCGAGCTGGTGCGCGAGATTGCAATTCTGCTGGCCTACGAGGCTACCCAGGACCTGTCGGTGGAAGCGGTGGAGGTGCAAACGCCGCTGGGCCCCGCTCAGGGCTTCGATCTGTGCGATCCTATCGGCCTGGTGCCGATCCTGCGCGCCGGGCTGGGCATGGTCGATGGCATCTGGGAGATGATGCCCTCGGCCGAGGTCTGGCACATCGGCCTTTATCGCGACGAGCGCACGCTGCGCCCGGTGGAGTATTACAACAAGCTGCCGGTGGCCCCCACGGTGCATGTCTGCCTGATCCTCGACCCGATGCTGGCCACCGGCGGCTCGGCCGTCGCCACAGTGGATATCCTCAAACGCTGGGGCGCGCGGCGCATCAAGTTCGTCAGCCTGATTGCCGCGCCGGAAGGGATCGAGCGTCTCAGCAGCGCTCATCCCGATGTGCCGATCCATGTGGCGGCCATCGACGACCATCTCAACAACATCGGCTACATCGTGCCTGGCCTGGGCGACGCCGGCGATCGCCAGTTCGGCACCGGCTGAGCGCTATTCTTCGCTGTCGCGCATCTGGCGTCGCTCCAAACGCCAGATGCGACGCTGCTCCGCCTGCTGATAGCGCCGCCGCTCAGCTTCGGACTCCGGCAGCAGCGGCGGCACGGCAATCCGTTGCCCCGCCGCGTCCAGCGCCACAAAGGTCAGATAGGCCGTGGCCGTGTGGCGGCGTTCGCCGGTCAGCGGGTTCTCCGCCTCCACCCGCACGCCGACCTCCATAGAGGTGGTGAAGACCCGGTTGACGTGCGCTTGGAGCACCACGATCTCGCCCACATGCGCAGGAGCGACGAAGTGCAGGTCGTCCATTGAGGCGGTGACAACGATATTGCGGGCGTGGCGCATGGCAGCCACGCCCGCTGCAATGTCGATCCAGGCCGCCACCTGGCCGCCAAAGACGGTCCCCAGCGCGTTGGCGTAGGATGGCAGCACGATCTCGGTCATCACGACCGCCGAGGCTGAAGCAGGTTTGGGTGTATCAGACATGTTTACCGTCCCGGACGCGGCCCGCCAGCGGCGGCTACGTCTGTTCGATCAATCAAGGAGTTAGCCATGCAAGCCATCGTCGAATGTGTCCCAAATTTCAGCGAAGGTCGCCGTCAGGAGGTGATCGACGCCATTGTTGCGGCCATCGCGGCCGTGCCCGGCGCGCAGGTGCTCGATGTGCAGTCGGACGCGGATCACAACCGCACGGTGGTCACCTTCGTGGGCGAGCCGGAGGCCGCGCTGGAAGGCGCCTTTCAGGGCGCCCGCCAGGCAGCCGAGCTGATCGATCTGGAGGTGCATCGGGGGGCGCATCCGCGCATGGGCGCCACCGACGTGATTCCCTTTATCCCGGTGCGTGGGGTGAGCATGGATGACTGCGTGGCGCTGGCCCGCCGGCTGGGGCAACGCCTGGGCGACGAGCTGGCGATTCCGGTCTATCTGTACGCCAAGGCAGCCAGCCGGCCAGAGCGGGAGAGCCTGCCGGCCGTGCGCAAGGGAGAGTACGAGGGGCTGCGCGAGCTGATCGGCAGCGATCCCAGCCGCGCGCCCGACTTCGGGCCGAGCCGTCTGGGGCCGGCCGGCGCCACGGCTGTCGGCGCGCGGCCCTTTCTGATCGCCTTCAACGTCTACCTCAACACCGGCGACGTGGAGATCGCCAAGAAGATCGCCAAGACGCTGCGCTTCTCTAGCGGCGGACTGCGCTTCGTGCAGGCCATGGGCGTCCTGGTGGAGGGCCAGGCGCAGGTATCCATGAACCTCACCGATTTCCGCATGACGGCCATGCACACGGCGCTGGAGATGGTGCGCCGCGAGGCGGCGCGCTATGGCGCGCTGGTCACCCACAGCGAGCTGGTCGGCATGTTGCCCCAGCAGGCGCTGTTGGACGCGGCCTGCTGGTATCTGCAACTGGATGGCTTCCACCCGGAACAGGTGTTGGAGAACCGGCTGATGGCCTGAGAAGCAGACCCGGTGAATGAATGCCGTCTGACCACACGCAGCCGCTGGGGCGGCTGCGAAAGCAGACCCGGTGAATAAATTCACCGTCTAACCACACGAAGCCGCCTCAGCGGCTACGAAAGAGCTCCCAGCGCCTGAGGGCGCTTCGTGCTCTCAGCCAGGGATTTCCAATCCCTGGCTCAGCAGTTGCGGAAACAGACCCGGTGAATGAATGCCGTCTGACCACACGAAGCTCAGCGGCTACGGAAGCAAACCCGGTGAATAAATTCACCGCCTAACCACACGAAGCCGCCTCAGCGGCTGCGGAAGAGCTCCCAGCGCCTGAGGGCGCTTCGTGCTCTCAGCCAGGGATTTCCAATCCCTGGCTCAGCGGCTGCGGAAGCAGACCCGGTGAATGAATGCCGTCTGACCACACGAAGCTCAGCGGCTACGGAAGCAAACCCGGTGAATAAATTCA
>JAJTXO010000508.1 GCA_021463315.1 Caldilineales bacterium
GGGGAGACTTCCGAAGTCTTATGGACTGTGAGCTCGTTTTGAACAAACCTGCGCAGACTTCGGAAGTCTCGACCCCGGTATTTTGAGATGATACTTCGTTACCGCTAGACTGAAGCTGGGGGCAAGGAGCGGTGCGAGCAGGGCGCACCTTATCGGTCGTCGTACACCACTTCACCGTCGAAAATCGTCAGAACGGGGCGGATAGCGGCGATCTCCGCGGCCGGCGCGGCCAGGATATCGCGATCCAACACCACCAGATCGGCCAGCTTGCCGGGACTGATGCTGCCCTGCGCGGCCAGTTGGCCGCTGGCGTAGGCGGGGCCGAGGGTGTAGCCCGCGATGGCCTCGGCGACGCTGAGGCGCTGTTCAGGATGCCAGCCGCCGGCCGGCTCGCCGTCGCGGCGCTGGCGGGTGACCGCGGCATGGATGCCCCAGAAGGGGTTGGGCGAGGCCACCGGACAGTCGGAACCCAACGCCAGCACCGCGCCATGGTCCAGCAAGGTGCGCCAAGCGTAGGACCAGCGGGTGCGCTCGGCAGCGCCGGGCGTGGCATCGCGGCCCAGGGCGCGCTCCACCAGCGCCATGTCGTCCACCTGATGGATCGGCTGCACCGAGGCGACCAGCCCCAGGCTGCCCAGCCGGCGCAGATCGTCGGGGTGCGAGTGCTGCACATGCTCGATGCGGGGAGGGGGGGTGGTAGATTGGTGGGTTGGTAGATTGGTAGATTGGTAGATTGGTGGGTTGGTAGATTGGTGGGTTGGTAGATTGGTAGATTGGTAGATTGGTAGATTGGGGGATTGGGGGCTGCTGTGGCCGGTCTGTGCGTAGCCCCCCGGAGGGGCTGACCGAGCCACGCTGGGCAGGGTTTCGCTGAAGACGTCCAGCAGTTCCCGCACCGCGCGGTCGCCGATGGCGTGGATGGCTACCGGCAGGCCGGCCGCCGCGCCGCGCTGGATGGCACTGGCCAGCTCGGCCATGGGCGTCACCGGCAGCCCCAGCCCGCCGTCGGCGTAGGGTTCCAGCATCCAAGCCGTGCGCGCGCCCAGCGAGCCATCGGCGAAATACTTGACCGCGCCGATGCGCAGCCGGTCGTCGCCGAAGCCGCTGCGCACCCCCAGCCGGATCGCCTCCTCCAGCAGCTCGCCGCCGATCATCATCCACACCCGCAGACGCAGCTCGCCGGCTGCGTGCAGCCGCTGCCAGGCCGCGAACGCGCCGCGGCTTTCACTGGCATCGCCGATGCGAAAGTCGTGGATGCCGGTCAGGCCCAGCCGGTGCGCCTCGGCCATGGCAGCGCGCATGGCCGCGTCGATCTCTGGCTCGCCCGGCTGCGGCAAAACCGCGTCCACCAGGTCGATGGCTCGGTCACGCAGGACGCCGCTGGGCTGGCCGCCGGCCTCGCGATCGATCACGCCGGCCTCAGGATCGGGGGTGCGTCCATCGATGCCAGCCAACTGCAGCGCCAGGCTGTTGGCCGTGGCCAGGTGCAGATCGCTGCGCCACAGGATCGTGGGATGGCGCGGGGCTACGGCGTCCAGGTCGTGGCGAGTGAGCAGGCGCGGCTGGGGCCAGTCCGATTCGTTCCAGCCCTGGCCCTGGATCCATTGCCCCGGCGGGATCTCAGCGGCGCGCTGCGCCAGCGCGGCCTGCACCGCCTGGCATGAGACCAGCCCGGCCAGCGGCAGCTCGCGCCGGCTGAGCGCCCAGCCCTGGAAGTGAAAATGGGCGTCGGTCAGCCCCGGCAGCACCCGCCGGCCACCCAGGTCGATGCACTGGGTGTGCGGCCCGGCCAGCGCCAGAATCTCGGCGTCGTTGCCCACAGCCAGAATGCGCCCAGCCTGGAGCGCGACCGCCGTGGCGTCGGGCCAGCGGTCGTCCTGCGTCCAAAGCCGGCCATGGTGAAGAATCAGGTTTGGCATAGGTCCTCTGTAACGGGCAGATTGGCTCAGTCGCGCCAGCCGCCAGTGGCAAAGCGGCTGGCCGCGTGCTATAATACGGGGCGTATCGGCTAAATCGGCAGTATCAGGAGCGCCATGAGTCTATTCCACTGGATCTTCGACCTGTTCTATCCCGTCATTCGCCTCTACCACGAAAAGGTCAGCGACAATCTCTGGTTCAGCCAGATCACACCCGATGGCGCCATTGCCGAGACCTTGTGGCTGGGCGGCGCGCCTACCTATCGCCGCGACTATCAGTTTCTCTTGGAGCACCACATCAACGCCGTGGTGGATATCCGCGCGGAGCGCCGCGGCGACCTGGATTTCTACGCGCAACACGGCATCGAGCAGATCAAGCTCAAGGTGCCGGATGTGACTGTGCCGGCGTCGACCGTGCTGGACGAGGGGGTAGCCTGGATGGAACAGCAGGCGGCCCAGGGGCGCAGCATCCTGGTGCATTGCGCCAAGGGCCGCGGCCGCTCAGCGACGCTGCTGGCCGCGTATCTGATGAAGGTGCATGGGCTGAGCTTCGAGCAGGCCCAGGCGCTGCTGGCAGGCAAGCGGCGGCTGGTCAAGCTGGAGGAGCGGCATCGGCGGGCGCTGGAGGCATGGATTGCCCAGGAACGCCCGTAGGTCGATCTTCTCTGATCGACCTATCGGATGAAGCGGAGCGGGACGATGGGGGAAGATCGTCCTACGGGTGTGTCAACTCGCGGAGGACATGACCGCCTTCAGCAGACGGGGGTTCACCAGCCAGATCAACTGGCCGGCATTGGCCTGCACCCCGTTCCAGGTGTCGACGGAGAGCGCCAGGTGCGCCATGCCGCCGGTGGGCAGGCGCAGGCCCGCGGCCATGCCGTAGACATCGGCGCCGATCAGCCGCGCGGTCACATCCTCGAAGCCGGGGTTGTGGCCGACCAGCAGCACATGGCTGGCCGCATCGGGCAGGTGGCGCAGCACTGACATCAGCTCGCCGGCGCTGGCGGCGTACATCGACGGCTCCCAGCTTATCTCGGCGCTGTAGTTCATGGCCGGCGCCAGCAGCTCGGCCGTCTGGCGGGCGCGTACCGCCGGGGAGCTGACCACCAGATCGGGGACCATGCCCACTCCGGCCAGAAAACGGCCCAACAGGGGAGCATCCTTGCGGCCTCGGTCCTTCAAGGGCCGGTCGAAGTCGTTCTCTTCGCCGGTTCCCCAGTCGGACTTGCCGTGACGCAGCAGGGTCAAGTATTTCATAGCATCCTACCCTTCATCGATCGTTGCGATAGGACAGTGGAGGACTGCCAGTCCGCCGAAGGACTGGCAGTCCGGCGGAGGACCGGCAGTCCGGCGGAGGACTGGCAGCCCGGCGGAGGACTGGCAGTCCGGTGGAGGATTGGCAGTCCGGTGGAGGACTGGCAGTCCGGCGGAGGACTGCCAGTCCTCCGAAGGACTGGCAGTCCGGCGAGGGACTGGCGGTCCGGTGGAGGAGTGGCAGCCCTTTCAATCGGGACGCTCGGGGGGAATGGGCTCGACCGCGGGCTGGATGGGCAGCGGCCTGGTTTCGGGCACGCCAGCCAGCAACAGCGCGCCGCCGAACATGGCCAGCGCCAGCGCCAGAAAGAGCAAATCGTAGCCGACGCCGGCGCGCAGCGCGTTGCCGCCGTCGATGATCGGACCGGCGATCAGCCGGCTGAACGCGCTGGCGCCGGCCGTGGCCACATTGCTCAGGCCCAGATAGCGCCCGGCCTCGCCCGGCGGCGCCAGATCAGCCGCCCAGGCCCAGTTGGCGCTCATAAAGATGCCAGCCGACGCGCCCACCAGGCCGCCGACGATCACCA
>JAJTXO010000509.1 GCA_021463315.1 Caldilineales bacterium
ACCCAGCGGTCGGCCAGGTGATCGTACAGCACCACCGGGTCGCCGTCATTGGTGGTCTGGCACTGCCCGCCGAAGCCGCTCCACAGGGTGTTGCCCAGCGCCGGCCCGTAGAGCGACGCACCGGTCTTGTTCCAGATCTGGAAGCGCAAGTTGACCCACTGCACGTAATGGCTGGGGCCTACATCGCCGTTGGTGTCGGGCGGCCGCACGGAGAAGCCCACGTTGTTGATGCCGTCCCAGTTCTGGATCGGCGCGGGCATGGCCAGCGGCCCATGCCAGTTCTGCAGAACAGCGTCGATCCCGTCGAAGCTGCCCTCCCTTTCATGGCCCGGCAGCACTTCGCCTTCCTGGAACCGCACCAAGATTGGATCTGTGGCCGGCGCTTCGACTGGCGGAATGTCGCGCAAAGGCAACGAGAGATCCATGTGGTCCGGCTGGATCACCACCGGGCCGCCGTTGGCCGGCTTTTCATCCGCCGACTGGCTGGCCTGGCTCAGGCCCAGCGCTGCCTGCGCGACGCTGAGCTGTCCTGCGCTTGTTCCCACAGCGCGGCGGCTGGCTGTGCCTGCCAGAGACGCACCGGGAGTCATAGTTCTGGCCGGTGCAAAGGCCGCCAAGGCGATTCCCAATACCACCATCGCGCCGATCAGGCGCTGCAATCGTGTCTTCATGGATCATATCTCCTGACGAAGTGGTAGGGTAAGGGCGCTGCCGCAGGGCGCCTTGCCCAGGAAACCAGCGTGTGTGCGATCAGGAGCGCCATCAGCGCGAGGCTGAGAGCTGGCGACGCCCGTCGTATCTCCTTCCGAAGCGGCACAGCAAATGGCGCCAGAGGGCTGATTCTGGCACGAATCGAGGGGGAACACAGTGTGGGCGGCTGGCCAGTAAGGGTGATGGTCAGCGGCAAGGGGGAGCGACAATGGGACGGTCCTATTTTACTCGAATACGCCGGACTGTGTCAACCGCTGAAGGCGCAAAAAAGCCCTACAAAAGCATTGCAGGGCTTTTTTGTATGCGCTTGGCGGCTAACAGCCGACCTGCCAGCGGATGGCCACCGCCTGGATATCCAGCACATCGACGACGCCGTTGTGGTCGAAGTCGTAGGCTGGCGTGTTCGTGCCGAAGGCGTTGGCTACCCGCTGCACGTCGACGATATCCACGCTGCCGTTGCCGTCCACATCGTAGGGGCACGCCGCCTGGCATGACTGCACGGTCACGTCGTCCACGTCCCAGCCGGTGCGACCCGCCGAACTGTCCGAGCCGATGCGCAGACGGAACTGCGCGGTCTGTCCGGCATAGGCGCTGACGTCGGCGATGGTCTGGCGATAGGTCGCCGGGTTGGGGCCGCACCAGGCCTGCAGGCCAGCCAGCGGGTTGCTGAAGCTGCCGGAGATCGCGCCGGTGTAGGGGCCTATCAGCAGATTGGCGGGGGGCACCTGGGTCCAGCTGGAACCGCCGTTGGTGGACACCTCCAGGATGCCGCCGTCGTAGCAGGCGGTTGCGCCGCTGTTCTCCAGGTTGGGCGCGTGCCAGAACTTGAGCACTATCGGGTTCTGGCCCGTGGGCAGCGCGACAGCCGGCGACACCAGCCGTTGATCGGAGATCGTAGCCGGGTCTACGCCGCGCATGTGCTGGCTGCCGCTGTGCGCGTTGGCGGTGGCGATGGCCCAGGTGTTGGCGCCCACGCCGGCCGGCGTGGTCCAGCCGCCGATGCCGCTCTCGAAGCCGGTGGTGTAGAGGGTGTTGGGCGTGGTGCCGGGGCCGCAATCGCCCGGCGCGGCCAGCGTGGTGAAGCTGAAGGTGGCCGACGCGCCGGCCGTGCCGCAGGCGTTGTCCGCGTAGACCCGCCAGTAGTATTGAACACTGGTGTTGAGGGTGATCGGCGGGGTGTAGCTGGTTCCGGTCAGGCCGTTGGCCGAATGAACCATGGCGCTGAAGCTGGCGTTGGTGGCCAGATCGAAGCGATAGCTGGCCGCCTGGCTGGCTGCGCTCCAACTGAAGGTGGGGGTCGTGATCACATTCAGTGCGCCGTTGGCCGGCGAGGAGAGCGCGGGCTGGCCGGCCGGCTGGCTGGCCACGCTCAGCGCCACGTTCTCCGTCTGCGAGCCGCCGCTGTACGTGCCGGTGATGGCGACATTGTAGCTGCCCGGCGCGGCCGCGCCGGTGTTGCCGATGGTCAGGGTGCTGCTGCCGGGGCCGTTGACCGGGTTGGCGCTGAAGTTGGTCGTGGCGCCGGCTGGCTGGCCGCTGGCGCTCAGGGTCACCGCGCCGCTGTAGCCGACGTTGACGGTGAACTGGGCGTTGGCGGGGGTGCAGATGGCCACCGCCTGCGGCGCCACGCTGAGCACTTCAATATCCAGGAAGACCGCACTGAACGCGCCCCAGTTGTTGCCGGCGTCCTTGCCGCGCACGAAGATGAGGTGGCGGCCGGTGCCCAGCCCGTTGGTGTTGACCGTTGCAGTCACCCCCTCCACCGTGCTGTTGAAGTTGCCATCGGTCGCGGCCATGGCGTGGGCCACCGCGCCCGGCTGCCAGGGGGGCGTGTCGATGTAGTACTCAGCCGCCGCGATGGCCTGGGTCGGCTCGCTGCCGTTGCTGTTGTTGAAGCGGGTGTCGTTGATGGTCGCGGTCAGCACCACCGGATCGCCCACGGTGATGGTCGCAGGGGCCGCGGCTACGTTGAGCGCGTCCGGCCCGGCCGGCGTCATGTAGGGCGTGCGCGCCACCTTGGCCGCGTAGAACAGGGCCGGCATGTTGTCGGGCAGGATGGTGTTCTCGAAGGTGGAGCAGGCCTGGAAGAAGGCGGTGCCCAGCTCGAAGGTGTAGGAGGCCACGCCCAGGTCGCCGTAGCCGAAGTCGTCGGTGGTGCCGTCGGTGGCATAGAGACCGATGGCCTGTTCGGGCGTGTAGTTGTTGAAGTAGGCGAACTTGCGCCCCAGCGTCTGCAGCGCCGGGCCGTTGGGCGCCACGGTGTTGGTGAAGCCCCACGACCAGAGCACCAGTTGGCTGTAGCTGTGGATGTCCAGGTAGACGCCGGTGGCGTCGGCCGGCGCGGGCGAGGTGAGTGGGTCGGCGCGCTGGTCGGGGAAGATGGACCGCATATAGCTCTGCACCGCCTGCACCTCCGGCTCCGAGGCTGCGCTGGGGCCGCGATAGGTCTCGGAACACTGGCTGGTGCTGGAGCCGCCGCAGCAACCCCATTGAAAGGCGAAATTGCGATTCAGATCCGCGCCGCGGCTGGTGCTGGTGGGGCCGCAGTAGTTCTGGTTGGTGTTCTTGCGCCAAGAGAGGCCGGTCTCGGCCTGCTTGCGGCCGTCCGGGTTGGTGTGCAGCATCAAGTGAACTTCGTGGTGATCCAGCAGCCAGGTGGCGTCAGGATCGACGCCGTAGCCGTTGACCAGTTGCTCGGCGAAGCGGGTGGCCAGCTCGGCCGTGGTGTACTCGCGGGCGTGGATCGCGGCGGTGATGAACAGCTTCGGCTTGGGGCCGGGCACGGCCGAGTTGGTCAGCACCAGCACCCCCATGTCGAAGCCAGGCAGGCCGCCCGGCGTGACCTTCTCCCACGAGTCGCCGGCGTCGACCCAGGTGGCCAGGTTGGGATGGGCCGCGGCCAGGTCCAGCGCGGTCTGGAAGGTTTCCTCCACGGTGCGATAGCAGGCGAAGCCGGGGATGCCGCTGCGCTGGCCGGGCTGGGCCTGGCCGCGGCTGTTGAAGGCAGCCGTCTCCACCGGGTCGATCTCGACGCGCAGGCCGAGG
>JAJTXO010000051.1 GCA_021463315.1 Caldilineales bacterium
CAGCCCCGCCGCGGCGGCCGGTGGCGCCAGCGTGCACAGCAGCACGGTTTGCGCCGCCAGCAGCAGCAGCGCACCTTTCGGCGACTCGCCGAGGCGCACCGCGTCCACCGCGCCGCTGCCGTTGAAGTCCGGGCAGTGCTGGAACACCAGTTGCCGCGTTTGGCTGTTGTCCCAGGTGACTCCCGGCGTCACCCTTGTCTCACCGGCGCGAAAGTCCACCGCACTGCCGGGCATGCCGCAGCCGGCGGCGGCGCCAGAACCGTTGGCGAAGACATTGACGGCCACCATGAGCTGGCCATTGACGTCCTGGGCGTGGCTCAACCCACACAGGCGCCCGTCGATCCAGGCCGTCACCGTCATGCCCACGGTCGGCGTGAAGCCCATGCCCGCTGCCAGGCGGCCGAAGTAGGTGGCCGGCGGCATCCGCAGCTCGGGCGAACTCTCCAGGACCTGGTCCGCCCCCTTCAAGCGGAGGACCACCGCCTGGGTGAGGTTGATCCAGTAGCCCTGGCCGAACTCCAGAACGTCCAGGGTCGTCAGCGGGCGGGGAAAGCCCGTATCATAGGTGCGCCAGCGCTGGTACGGATCGGGCTGGCCCGGGTCCCAGCCCTGAACGGTCGTGTAATAGCCGCTGATGGAGATCAGCGCCTCGGTAACCGGCCGGGTCGTAAGGATCGGATAGCCGAACATGTTCCAGCCGGGGTAGTCAAACGGGATCTCGATGCTGGACATCAGGGCGTACACGCCTGACGCCGGGTCATGCACCCTGGCGGTGGCCATGTTGTTGGTGGTGTCCAGCCGGGTCGCGAGCTGGCGCCAGGTCGTCCCCTCGAGGTAATACACGCGCAGCCACGGCTCTTCGCCCGGCGGCACATCGCTGCCCAGGTAGCTGAAGGCGATCGACATGGCGGTCAGGTCCGGTGCAGCGCCCGATGCTGCCACGCGGTAGGCCTTGCCGACCAAGGTCGCCCACGGAGGCGGCGTAGCTGATGACGCCTGCACGGTTAGGAACCACTCCTGGCTGTAGCGGTCGTCGGGGTTGTAGACCATCACCTGGCCATCGGCCGAGCCTACTGGCGCGCCGCCCGACCAAATGCGCCCACCGCCCGACCAAATTCGTACCCCGCCGGACCAGATGCGCCCGCCTCCCGACCAGATGCGGCCGGGGTTGCCGCCGAGCACGTAGTCGGTCACGATCTCGCGGCGCTGGCCGGTTCCGTCGATCCACCACACCTGGATCACGCCCACCAGCGAGGGGTCGTCCAATACGAACGTTCCGAGATACGCTCCACCCATCTCCGTCAGCCCGATCTCGCCCTGCGACGGTTCATCCAGCGGGTAGAGCTTAGCATAGAGTACCTGGCCAGGCGGCACGCTCGTGAGGCTGATGGCCAGGGTACGCGTCGTGATCGGTGTGACCGTGACCTCCGGTGGCCAGCCAGACACGGCCACCAACGTTAGCTCGGTATCGCCCACCGTGATCGTCTCGCAGCCCAGCCGGCTCGCTCCCAAGTCGTAGACGCACAGGCGATCTCCGGGCCGGGCTCCGCGCGCCAGCAGGCGGTCCTGCGATGGCTGGCCCAGGTCGATGGCCCAGCCGTCCTGGAACAGGTACGATCGCGCCCGCGCGTCTGGCAGCACTCGGTTGCCGTTCTGCACCAAGAGGAAGAGCGGCGCGGGTAAGGCCGTCGTAGGCGTGATCGGTTCGACCACCTGCACCTCGGTCACGGCCAGGGGCAGGACGGTAGGGCCGGCGTTCGTGATGGCGGTGCTCAGCCAGGGATAGAATTCGCCGACGGTGTGCCAGTCCGCCCGGCCGGTGTTGCGGTTGGAGAGAGTATTGGCGCAGCCCGGCAGCCAGCCGGCAGCCGGGTGGAACTCGCCGTAGCCCGAGGCGTCGTCGTCACGATAGGGGTCGGCCATCGCGCCGGGGCAGGTGTCGACCGGCATGAGCAGGTTGTGGTTGTCGAGGCCGATGTAGTTGTCGTCCAGGAAGAGGGCGAAGTGCGCCACCTCGTGGGCAAAGGCGCGCGGCCAGTCCTCGCCGAGGTTGCTGCCCGGGTCGCCGTAGCGGTTCCAAACCGGCCCCATCGCCACCTGCCCCGGCAGGTAGGTGATGACCGAAGTTGCGGTGATAGGCGCCGATACCGTCTCGGTCAGGGTGTCGGTGACAATCCCGCCCTCGGTCGCTGCGGGCCGGAAGCGGTTGTTGGCGTAGATCAGCACGTGGGCGTCCTGCCAGTGCTGCTTGGCGTGGAAGACCGTCACTTTGCCGAGGGCGACCTGGCCGTTGCTCCAGTCGTACAACAGCTCCGAGGCCCGGTGGATATCGTGCTCAAGTTGCGCCAGGAACGGCGCGTCGTTGCGCGCATCCCATTCCAGCGAGACGTCCAGGTTGAAGAGCACCAGCGCATTGGCCGAGGAGACGGTCAGCGTTTGCACGCCCAGGGCCGAAACAGTGTATGGATCAACCCCTGAAGCAGTAGGCGTGACGTTTGTGTAGTACAGCGTATAACTCTCCGTGGCCGAGATCGGCGCCAGCGCTACCAGCCGGTCGCCGAGACCAATATCGCCGTAACCTCGCAGGTAGCCGGCTGGATTGGTCTGGAACGGACGTCCAAGACCATCCCGATATGGCTGGAAGGCGCCGGTCTGGCCGGCAGGCAGCCGGTAGACCTGCGCGTTGGCTGCGGGGGCAGCGTCGTTCATCGTCCGTATCTGGCTGCCTCGCAGCCGGAAAGGGAGGCTGCGAGCGGTTCGGAAAGCATATTGATACGGGCCAGCCCCGTTGAAGCCTTGGTACACGTCCAGCCGGAAAACCGCGTTGTTGCTTGCGCCGAAGACGTTGCTGGCGTAGACATCCCAGATGTAGGTGTGTTCGACGCCTGCCGGGGAGGTGGTCAGGTTGCGCGTGATCGTCCCGCTGGCCGCCACGGCGGGCTGCCAGGTGCTGCCGCCGTCGAGCGAGTAGAAGGCTTTGACCAGCCGCACAGGATGGCTCTCAGAGTCCTTAAGCAGATATGAAACAGGCACGGTCGGGCCGCTTCGAATGGTTGCTGACCCATAGAACATCACTGTGGCGCCGGCGGGGTAGGGAATGAAAGCGGTGCTCGACGTATCGGACAGACCAGGGTTGTCTGCCGAGCGATTCGCAAAGACTCGACTGGGACCTTGCATGTTGCCAAAGACAATATCCAGGTCGCCGTCGTTGTCCCAATCCGCCCACGCCACGCTGTTAGAAACGCCAGTATCGGCCGACCAGGCGCGCTTTAGCGTGTCCCCTGTGCTGGCGTAGACGATGCTGCCAAACCCTTCATTGGCGAAGGCAAGATCCGGGTCGCCGTCACCATCCCAGTCCGCCCAGGCAACCGAGACAGTTGCGCTTGTTTCGGGTGACAACCAGGCAGGTTCCATGCTGCCGCCGATGTTCTCGTACACCCTGGAGGCCACATGGTAGTTGCCGACGGCAAGGTCCAGGTCGCCGTCGCTATCCCAGTCCGCCCACGCCACGCTGTGGGACGATTCGGTGAAAGGCGCCGTCCACGCAAGCTCGAACATGCCTGTCTGATTGGCGTACACCCGAATTGGCCCGGTCGTGTTGGCTGCGGCAAGATCCAGATCGCCGTCTCCATCCCAGTCTCCCCAGGCCAGACTTTGACTCCTTGGCGACTCTAGAGATCGCCAGTGACGCTCCAAGCTGCCGCCGAGGTTGGAGTAGACCTCAATCCGTTGATCGATGCCTCCTATGGCAAGATCCAGGTCGCTATCTCCATCCATGTCGCCCCAGGCCACGCTTTCGGTGTGGACATCCGGTCCCAGGATCGCCCAAGGATCCTCGAGTGTACCACTGATGTTCGTGTACACGTAGTTTGGGGCATTGTCATCATGGTTGCCCACGGCCAGGTCCAGATCGCCGTCTTCGTCCCAGTCTCCCCAAGCGACACTCTTGCTTGTGGCCGTCACCGTTGTCGGTTCATTCCAGGCGATCTGCAGTCCGCCGCCCGTGTTGGTGTAAACCCGGTTGGGCTCATCGCTGTTCCCAACGGCGAGATCGATATGGCCGTCTCCGTTCATATCGCCCCAGGCAACGCTCATCGTGTGGTCTATTTCAGGCGACTCCCACGTTGACCATAGACGTTGGCCTGTGTTGGCATACACGCGGTTGGGCGGGATACCTGAAAAGTAGTGCGGACTACCAACGGCCAGGTCGAGATCGCCATCGACGTCCCAATCACCCAAGGCAATGCTATCTGCCCAGGCGAAGCCTTGAGTGATCGGTTCGACTGTGAAGTCGCAATTGTGGTTGATAAGAGCCTCAATCGGCCCTAAGTTGCCATGAACAAGGTCAAGTTGGCCGTCGCCATTGACGTCCCCCCAAACCACGCTGTTTGTGTAGTTCCATCCATCGCTTTGCCAAGCGGGAAAAAGCGTGCTGTCTGTGTGGGTGTACACCCGGTTGGGATCAGTGGAATTTCCTACCGCAAGGTCTAGACCGCCTTGATCGTCGCAGTTTCCCCAGGCTATGCTCTTGGTCGTCTCTGTGAATGGGGCGGTCCAAGCAAGCAGAAAAGCAGCGCTTGTATTTGTGTACACCCCTGTGTTTGTGAACACCTGAATAGGTTGGCCGTTGTTGGCCACGGCGAGATCGAGCGTCTCATTCGGGTCTAGCTTGCCCCAGGCGACACTCGTCGTCGTCATCGCCTCCGTGGCCTCCCAGACGACTTCCATGCCGCCACCCGTATTGCGATACACCCGGTTTGGCTCACCCGTGTTCCCGACGGCAAGGTCAAGGTCACCGTCGCCATCCATGTCGCCCCAGGCGACACTCTGCGTGTTTTGGTTGATCGGTGCGTACCAAGCGATTTGGAGACTGCCGCCGGTGTTGCGATAGACCCGGTTCTGTTGGTCGGTATTACCCGCGGTGAGGTCCAGATCGCCGTCGTTATCCCAATCTCCCCAGGCGACACTCGACGTGCGTGCAATTTCGGAGGAAGACCAAGCCAGCTCAAGCGCATTGCCGATGTTGGCATACACCCGAATGGGTTCGTCGACGTTGCCGACAGCAAGATCCAAATCGCCATCCCCCTCCCAATCTCCCCAGGCAACGCTGCTGCTGTGGTCGGTTTCAAGGGCAGACCAAGCCAACGTAAACGTTACTGCCGTGCTTGCGGAAACGCCGGCGACTGCGGTCTGGCCCGTTGGTTCTTCGTTCTTGATTGCTTCAGGTGATGTCACAGGACTATCTTGCCCCGACTCGGCTTGTGCCGGAACAGATACTGCCAGTGTCAGCATAAAGGCGATAACCAGCCCCAAGCCGAGCACGGCTGCTCCCAGCAGCGCGAACCACCTGGGCTGAAAAACGGGGCTGGCAGAGCGAGCATCGTCGTCGGATACTATTGGCATGTGTCACCTTCCTGAATTCAAAGGGGCTGTAGAGCTATCGCCAGTGCCAAATCCATCTGCTCCTTGGTTCGGGCGGCCTCGTAGGCGTTTTGGTCAGCAAGAAGATCCAGGCTGCGTTGAAAGGCTTCGAGCGCCGGCTTGGTTTGTCCTTCGGCCAGATGGGCCTGGCCCAGGACTCGCCAGGCCTTGCCCTCCTCCAGCATCAGATCCAATTCGTGCGCCAGGTCGACAGCGCTCTGGGCCAGCTCGACAGCCTCTCGTGTGCGCCCCGTCGCCCGAAGTACGTGAGAACGCAGGAAATAAGCCTCCGCCAGCGGGTAGTCGGCGCCCGGTCCCTGGGCTGCCTCCTCGGCCTCCACCAGCGCCTCCTCGGCGGCCTGCCAGTCCTCGCGGCGGATGTACAGGTCGCCCAGGCTGGTGAGGACGAACGGCAGGAGATCATACAACTCAAGGTTCTCGGCCAACTCTCGGGCGCGAGTCACGTACGTCAGAGCCTCGCCCAGCCGGCCCATGTCGGTGTAAAGCACGCCCAGGTTGTTGGCCAGTTTGGACTCCTCGACTTGACTGCCGATCTGTTGCGCAATGCCCAGCGCGCGCAGGAAGTCTGCTTCGGCGTCTCCCCACTTGCCCAGGATCCCGTTTTCCAACCCGGAATTGTTCAGAATGCTTAGCAGACGGAAATGGTCGTGCAGGTCCTCGGCGATGTCCAGCGCCCTCCGGGTGTACGTGTGCCCCTGCGCCACGTCGCCCTGGGAGGAATAGATGGCGCCTTGGGTGATCAAGGCCCGCATGCGCAGCGTATTGGGCGTCTCAGGCAGGAGACCCAGGCTCTGTTGCACCGCGTGCAGCGCCTCCTGGTGCTTCCCCAACGCCATGGACAGTGTGCCGATCTTGATCAAGAGCTCGGCTCGAATGGAGCTGTCGGCGTTCGCGAGTTCTTCCAAGCCGCGCTCCAGCCAAGAGCGTGCATCCACCAACGAGTCGTGCTGGCGCAGATCGCCCATGCCCAGGCAGGCGCGTGCACGAAGCTCACGCGTCTCAGGCACACTGGCCTCGGCCGGCAAGGTTCTCAGCACGAACTGGTAGCTGCTGACAGCCTCCGAACTGCTGCGCAGGAAGTTGTAAACGTCCCCGCGCGCGACGGCCACGCGCGCGCGGAGCAGGTCGTCCATCTCCACTGGGGCAAGCCGCTTCAATAGCTCGCACAAGGCCTCTGCTTCGCCGCGGTTGACGCTTGCCCACGCGTCCTCCGTTGCCAGGCGGGCGGCCTGTTTGGGTTGGCCCGCCTTCAGAAAGTGCTGAGCCGCGCGCAAAGCCTCTTGTTGCCTGCGGTAATACTTGCCGGCTCTGGAGTGCATCTTGGGCGCCTCATAACTGAGCAGTCGACCAAAGTAGCCTTGCAGCATCGAGTGCAGAAAATATTGCCTGTCGTCTGCTGCGCCGGCTGTGTTGAGCAGGTAATGCTCCTTCAGGCCTGACAGCGTATCGTGGACAGCCTGTCCCCCAAGGACAGCTTCAACCGCTTCGCGTGAGCAGGGTGACTCCAGCAGGGCCACGGCTACCATAGCCGCGCGTTCTTTTTCCGTAAGGGTTCGATCCACCTCGCCCAGAAGGTAAGTCTCCACACCGTCTGTGGTCTCTAGCTTCTCAATCAGGTCGGCTGGATCCTGGTGCTGCGTGAGGGCTTGCGCCGCCAGCAATAGCAGCCGCGGATTACCGGCCGTACGGTGGTGCAAACGACGGAGCAAGCTCTCGGCCAAGGGCGGCGCCAGTTGTGTGTTGACCAGGTCGGCGCTGGCGTCAAGCGACAACCCGGACAAAGCGAAAGCGTCTGGCGCGTCTTCAAGAGAGGGTTTGCGGCGCGTAGTAATGAGAAAGACCACCGAGCCCATGCGCATGGTGCGCTTCAGGTAGAACCAGAACTCCTTCACCAGCCTGTCCGTTTCGGCGTTGTGAAAGTCATCCAGCCACACCAGGCAGGGTTCGTCTGCGAGCAGCGTGAACATCTGGCCGAGAAGATTCCCCGGGTCGGGAGGCTGGCTGTTGTTCTGCCGAGCTCGTTCGTAGATGTGCCACAGCTCGCGCTTGCCCCGCCAATAGAGGAACCCTGCCAACTCGCGGACCAGGCCGTCGATGGCGTGGCCTGGGTACACCCTGTACCAAAAGACGCTGTTTTCTGCTGTCCGCCACTGCTCGGCGATCTTGACGGCCAGGCTGGTCTTGCCGGCGCCCGGCATGCCCGTGATCATCGCCAGGCGTGACTGGGTCAGCAGTGAGGTCACCTCGGCCACGGCCGCTTCCCGGCCGAGGAAGAGATCAACTGAGGGTAGAGGCTCAGCGGGCAGGGGCTTTTGAAAGGAGCGAGGAGGAGGCGGGAGTGGCGTGAGCTCCGGGCTGTAGTCGATCGCCGCGGGGATGCCGGCGAGGAAGTAAGGAAGAAGCTCGGCTTTTCCAAGCGGCTCCCACTCCCATTCCTCCACCATGATGCTAGCCCAAAGTCGTTGGAACTTCTGCGGTTCCTCGGCAAGCCTCAGCCGGTCCAGCAGATAAGCGAGGAACCGAGGGCGCAACTTCATGTGCGGTTTGGATTGGCCGCGTTCCCAACTGCCGACGGTATCGTGGCGCCGCGGCCCCGTTAAGCCGAAGTATGCGCCCATACCAGCCTGGCTCAGCTTTTTGCCGCGCGCCTCCACCAGGAGCATGAGCTTGCGAGGATCATATTTGACGTTGCTCCTGGGCATGAATCCGGGCCTCCTTCTGTGACCTGCTTGTTATGTAACTGTCCAAAATCAACTCGTGAGTTGGCTCGGTCGGAGACCGGCCAAAGCGCTGAGTTAATGATGGACAAGCACTAAGGTTGTGCGCTGGCGGAGAAGTACCTGGTTTTATGCGGGGTTTTGCTCTGGCGCGGCAGGCGCGACTCGCGGTATGCTATGGCAAGGTTCGGTCGACAATTGCACAGGATTGGGTTTATCGGGACCTACACGCGTGCACGCACCAGGCCGGTGCGTGAGGATCCCAGCGCCTCGGTAAGCCTCCTCGTTTCACTCGGCGACTAGGTCGCCAGGAGGCTAGCCATGCGGACTCGTCTGTTTGCTCTGCTCATCGCCCTTTCCGTTGTTGCGTCCTCGTCGTGGACCGCCACGCACCCTGCCCGCACTGCGGCGCTGTGGTCGGCGGCGGGTCACACCATTCTCGCTCGTGGCGGGTGCCAATCCGATACCTGCGGCCAGTCATATCCTCACACTGGCGTCGGGTGATCTCTTTCACTGCGCGACTGCCGGCGCAGGCTTCATGCGCCTGACCCTGCGCCGGCATCATGCGCTTTGACCTTGCGCCGGCATCCTGGCCAAATGAGCCGCAACCATCTCCCGCACGTATTGCTTGCCACTGTCCGGCTCATGCATGTCCAGCAGACGGAGCGCGTTCTGCAAAACTTGGGCCGCCACGTCTCCCTGCTCCAACGCCTCCAGGCATTGCGCCAAGCTATCCATGGTATCGACCATCCCAACGACGTTGCCGGCCTCGCGATGAAGCTGGACTGCTAACCTGTAGGCTGGCTCGGCCTCTGCCCACCGTCCCTGCAAGCCATGCGCGTAGCCGATGTTGTTGTACACCATAGCCTGGCGTCGCACGTCGGCCGCGTTGCGGAAGACCGGCTCGGCCTGCGCGTATTGCTCCAACGCCTGGTCCGGCTGGCCGGTCATGGCATAGACCACGCCCAGGTTCATCTGCGCCACGGCACGGTGAACCGGGTCGCCGACGAGACGAAACAGATCGATGCCGCGCAGATACCAGGCCATGCCTGATTGGTACTGCTCCAACTGGACGAAGGCGACGCCCAGGTTGACGCTGGCCCAGGCCAGCATGCGCAGATCGTCGCCGGCCTGGAGCAGACAAAACGCCTGCGTGAAGCACACCCGCGCCCGGTGCCACTGCCGGCGGGCGAGCGCCACGTTCCCATAGACGAACAGGCGGTAGACGTGCTCCGGATCGCGCGCCGGCAAGAGCCGGCCGGCCTGGCCAAGCAGCCGTTCGGCATCGCCAAGGCGCTGTTGGCGCTGCACGGCCTGGGCCAACCTGTCCAGGGCTCGCGCCTGGTCGCGCGGCGCACCCAGTCCAGCAAAGAGGGCCGCGCTTGCTTCCAGAACGGCTTGCGCCTGGGAATTCCGGCCCTGTAGCAGATGCAGGACGCCCAACTGCCAGTACAGCTCGGCCTCGGTGGCTGCGTCGTCGAACTCGTGGCTCCGCTGCAGCGCCGAGTCGAGCAGCGCATGGAGTTCCTCGCGAATCCCATCGCGCTCCATCCGTGGCGCCAGCGCCAGCACCAGACGCCGGGTGGCCGGCCAGACGCCAGCGTCCTTCAGCGCAAAGCTCAAGACATGCAACGCCTGGTTGACCATAGCCGACGGCAACGGGCCTTCCACCTGTTCGATCACGGCCCGGCTCCATTCGATGCTGCACTCGAGGAAGCTCCGAAAAAGGGCGTCCAGGTCACGATTGCCGTCATCGGGGCCTAGTGTCGCCATCCGAGCACCTGGTGTTCCAGAAAACGCCGGGTCAATTGGTGGATTGCATAGCGCTTGCCGTGCAGGTCGCCCTGGGCGTAGTCCACCAGGTTGAGCGCAGCCAGCGTCTCCAACGCGTCGCCCACCTCGGCAGGCGCCAGATGCGTGATGGCGACCAGGTCCTCCTTGACGCCGCCCCGGGGCGCAATCAGCAGCATCGCCAGCAGCACCTCGTGTGCCGGTTGGTCCAGCTGCTCCCAACTGCACCGATAAACGTAATTGTGCAAGTCTTCGGCTTTGCGGCCCCGGACCGCGGCGAGATTGGCGAGCACCTCGTCGAGGGACAGTGCGCAGGAGAGCCCAATCACCAATTTGAGCGCCAAAGGATTGCCGCCCACGGTCTGGTAGATGGGCTGAAGCGCGTCGTCGCTGGCCGCGGTGATGGCGCCCAGGCAGCGCAGGCCGGCCTCGCGGCGCAGCAGCAGCAGCGCGTCCTGCGGCGCCAACTCGGGCACGACAAAGTGGCGCAGCCCTGGTTCGAAAAAGAGGCTATGGCGAGAGGTCAGCACGAACTTGCTGGGGCCGGCCAAGCGTCGCAGCACCGGCAAGAGGTGCTCGATGTCCAGCACCGTCTCGAGATTGTCGACCACGATCAGGTGCGGTTGTTGCAGGCGCGCCTGCAACGCCTCCAGCGCCTGCGGCGGCGTCAGTGCGCCGGGCAGAGGCTCGTCGGCGGTGAGCTGCGCCAGCAGCGCCTCGATCAACGCCTCGGCCGTGAGCGCCGGCTTGGCCACAGGACGGATACCGCCGCCGAGAAACGAGACCTGGCGCGCGGTCACCCAGCCGAAATCGTCGAAAGTCGCATAGGACAGCGCGTGCCTGAGCAGGGCGTCGGCCAGAGCAGATTTGCCGATGCCCCCGATACCTTCCAGGGCGAGCAGGAAAGGCGGCCCTTCCGTGAGCAGTGTTTTTGACAGGCTTGCGACGTGGCCGTCTATCCCGACCAGGTCGCCGAACGACAGCGGCTCCAGGCGACCCTCAACCTTGCTTTGGCGTGTCGCGCGAGCCTGCTGGTCCAGTGTCAGCAGCGTGTCGGCCAGGCGATCCAGTGCGTCTTTCTGCGTGGCGTAGACGGTGCTTTCGGCGACGTTGAGCTGGTTCGCGACCGCGTGGGCAAGCTGGTGGTCGAGGAAGCGCATGCGCAGGACCGCGGCGGAGGCGGGATAGCGCAGCGCGAGGCTCTCCAATCCCTCGTAGAGCACCTCGTTGGTCGCCTGGTGATTGCTGGCCGCCCGGCGGCGGCGCAGCCGGTAGAGGAACAGCGAGTCAAGCGGGCTGTGGTCGTCGTCGTCTTTGTGCCAGAGCCGCAGCGCGGCGTGGACGGCATCGCGAAAGGGTGGTGGATCTGGGGGGGTGGCGCTGACAGCCTGCATCGTCGGCCTCTCGGACAGTGTGCAGAGCGGTCCAACACGCCCATCCGGCCTCTCGTGGGTAGCCGATCGCGATGACTCCGATGCCGGGCGGGCAGTTGCCAAGGAAGAAAGTACTGGCTGTTATCTTACTATCAAAAGGTGCTCATGTCAATAGGTAGAAGAGTCACTTTGGAGATTCTGCGGAGTCTTCACAGAGGTTCCGATCCCTTGTGCCAGACCTGCCTGGTCGATCGCAACCGATCACAGCCAATCAAGAGTGCTCGCACGGCAGAGGTTTTGGGAGTTCCATCAGAGGTTTTCAGGAGGTCACTGGAGATCATTGTTTGATATAGTGATGCCATCGTGCTTGTGATGTATTCCGTTGTTCGGCCAAAGGTACGCGGCGATGCCAAAACGTCGTGACAGTGTGGCGCTGGTGCTGTGGGCGCCGCGGTTCGAGGAAGTGACGGCGTCGATCTTTGTGTCGTCGCTGCGCGCAGCGGGCCTGCGGGTCAAGCTGGTTAGCCTGTCCCGCCAACCGGCCAGCGGCTCGCATGGGCTCGGCCTGGTGCCGGACCTGTCGTTGGAGGCGGCGTTGCCGCTGGCCGTCGCGTTGTCCTGCGTTGTCCTGCCGTGCGGCGCAGCGGATGTGCGGCGGCTGGCTCGCGACCCACGCGTGCGCGAGCTGTTGTACCAGGCACAAGCCCACCACGCGCAGCTCGTGGCGAGCGCAGGCGCTGGCGCCGTCTTGACCGGCCTGGAGCTTGTCCGGCCTGGCAACGGCAGCTTGCTGACGTATCCTCTCAACGGCGACCTGCTGCCGTTCGCCCGTGACCTGGCGAGCGCGCTCGTCTCCGTTCCGAAGTAAGTGGTCCGTCGCACCGAACGCCGAGCTACTTGTGTCTGCCCTTCTCTGGCCTTGTTGCTCCTACCAGGCTGCGCCTGTTCTTCTGCTGTGAAGCCTGCTTTCGGTCCATTTGAGTTCCCATCGACCGCGAGCAATGCACCTGGTTTGGGCCTGGTTTTTGTCATCCAAGAAGGTAAGCCTGCCCAGATTGCCGGATTCATGGTGCTCTATGACGACTCGTCCGCCCCTGGCCGTTTCACAGGTTTGGCTTTGGCCCTGCAGGAGAAGCGGTAGCCATCCGTAACGGCAAGTTCAGCATCGCCACCAAGCCACCGTTGGTTCGCCGGATGCGCCGGCGACTTCCAACGCCTTGCACTATCGTCGTTCCTCCCGGGTATTTCAAAAGGAGCTATCCCAATGTCCCACATCTTCCCCACGAGGTTTCTGCTTCTTTTCCTAGGCCTCCTGGTTCTAGTGGCGCTCACTGGCCTGGGCGGCCAACTTGTGCGTTCCTCCCCTTGGCCGGCAATCGTTCACAGCGAGGAGGCGCTCGCGCTTGCCGCAGACCAACCTATTGACGATGCCAGCACGGTCTATCACGTCTTCTTGCCGCTGATCGTGATCGCCTCGTCGCCTGGCCCTCCCACTCACACGCCAACGCCAACGGCTTCTGTATCTCCAACCCCTACGCCGACGCATACGCCGACTCACACGCCGACGCCAACGGCTTCTACAACTCCAACCCGCACGCCCACGTGGACGCCGACCCACACGCCGACGCCAACGGCTTCTGTATCTCCAACCCCTACGCCGACGCATACGCCGACTCACACGCCGACGCCAACGGC
>JAJTXO010000510.1 GCA_021463315.1 Caldilineales bacterium
TCAAAATCCATTCAACAAAAAGTTCTTGAAACGCAAAACGAAGTGGAAACTCGCGCCGCCGAAGCCCAAACTGAATTAAAAAATATCGCGGCTAAATTTGGCGAAACTTCCGCCGACGAGCTATTGGAACAGACTTCCTATTGGGCGACGCGCATGGCAGTGAGCGAGCAAAGCGTTCAGGCGGCAAACGCGAAGCGCGACGAAAGAGCCAAAGAAATTACCAGAGAAGACGCGCGCCGCGTGGAATTGGCTTCGCGCTTGCAGGAAACCGAAAAAACGCTGAATAGTTTAGACAGCGATAAAGCCAACTTACGCGAACGCGAAAGCGCCTTACATATTGAAATTGAAAAAATGCGCGTACAAATTGAGCCGGTTAAAAAAGATTTAGAATCTGCCGAACAAGAAGAAGCGCAGGCCGCTGTTGCCCATGGCCGCGCCCATGTCCTGCAGCGCCGACTTGGTGAGGGGGCTGAACAGGAAATAGAGCAGCAAGCCCAGCAGCAGGTTCAGGTCCATGGCGCTGGTGAAGATCAGCCCCAGGCGGTCGTCGAGCTGCGTCCACGGCCTGCCGCCGCGTGCGCCCATGACCGCGCGCACCAGGGCCACGATGCCGACGATGACGATGGCCCAACGGACCAGAGAGTGTAGGATGAGCACGAGAGAATCCATGGTTGTCTCCTTGATCTGAAGATGAGATTGTTGGCTAGCTCGCGGGAACTGCGAGAGTCAGAAATCGTGCGGCGAACAATCGCCAGACCTGTCGCTGGGGCTGTCAGACTGCCGCCAGCTTGCTTTCGGCCTGCTCGTTGCGCTGCACGGTGGCCATTTCCTCGCTGCGGCTCTTGAGAGCCAGGGTCAACACGGCGAAGGCCAGCGACACCGCGCCGATAATGGTGAAGGCCTGCTGGTAGCCCGCCACGCCGCCGCCCATGGAGGCCGCCACCGCGCCCACCAGCGCGCCGCCTGCCAGTTGTCCGACGCGGGTGGAGAGGGCCAGCGCAGCCTGCGACGCGGCGCGCTGCGCGCGGGGCGCCTCGTTGAGCATGATGTAGCGCAGCGGCGCGCCCAGCAGCCAGGAGAGCCCCAGCCCCACCAGCGCGCCGGCCGCATAGAAGAGCACCATGCTGATCGGCGCCAGCCCCACCACCAGCAGCCCGACGCCCAGCGCGCTGGCGCCGATCAGCACCACCGTGCGCGAGCCGGTGCGGTCCAGCGTGCGGCCAGCCAGCGGCGAGCCGATGGCCATCACCAGCACCACTGGCAACAGCATGAAGCTGGCCGTCGATTCGGCCACCGCGAAGGCTGCCACCAGCAGCGCGGGCACGAAGACCAGCGCGGCCTCGGCAAAGCCAGCCAGCGCAGCGAAGAGGTTGACCAGCGTCATCTGGCGTCGGGTGAAGAGGCTGAGGTGCAGCACCGGGTCCTGGGCGCGCCGCTCCACCAGCACAAAGACCGGTATCAGCAGGAAGGCCAGCAGCAGAAAGCCCCAGACCTGCGGCGAGGCCAGGCTGGTCCGCACGTTGGCCGTATCGAGCTGGTTCATGCCGAAGGTCATGGCGGTCAGCAGCGCGGTCAGCACGATCATGCCGCCCCAGTCGAAGGGACGCTGCACCTGCGGCCGCGTGCTGGGCAGCAAGCGCAGCGCGCCGACGATCAACAGCGCCGCGATGGGCAGGTTGATCAGGAAGAGCCAGTGCCAGTTCAGCGCCAGCAGGATCACGCCGCCCAGGATCGGCCCCACCAGGAAGGCGATGCCGAAGACCGCGCCGATCAGCCCCAGCGCGCTGCCCCGCTTTTCCACCGGGAAGGTGTCGCCGATCACGGCTGAGGCCACGGGGAAGATGCCGCCCGCGCCCAGGCCCTGGATGGCCCGGCCCAGCAGCAGCACGCCGAAGGTGGGCGACAGCGCCACCAGCAGCGAGCCGGCCGCGAACAGCACCACATCCAGCACGTAGATGCTGCGCCGGCCCGCCCGGTCGGATAGTTTGGCCATCAGCGGCGTGCCCACCAGGTTGGCCAGCACGTAGACGGTGAAGACCCAGGCCAGGCCGCGGTCATCCACGCCGAACTCGGATTGGATGGCGGGCAGGGCTGGGCCGACGATCGCGATGTCCAGCGCGCCCATCAGCACGCCGACGAAGAGCACCATCAGCAAGCGGTTGCGCGCGCGGTTGTCAAGTACAGTCATGATAAGAGGTTTCTAGAGGGCTGAACGGTGGATGCTGAACGCGCAGCGGGCACCATCTCATATAGAGGGGGAAGACTTCCGAAGTCTTATGGACTGTGAGCCCGTTTTGAACAATCCGACGCAGACTTCGGAAGTCTCGACCCCGGTTTATTGAGATGATACCGCAGCGGCGTTCGCAAGTTGCGATTATAGCCGCGATTGCCGAAAGCATCAAAGCGCGGGCCGGTGAGGAATCTGTTTGCATCTCCCGGCAAGCTGGGCTATACTTGCCTGCACCATCAGACAGATGCTGTACAAATCCTTCCCAGCCGACGACGGAGTCGCCCATGTCGAGTGTTGCTCATCCCTCCCAGGTAACTTTCACCCTCAACGGCCAGACTGTCCACGCTCCGGCTGGCAGCACGATTCTGGAGGCCGCGCGCGCGGCTGGGGTGGAGATTCCCACCATCTGTGTGCATGCCACCCTGACGGCCAACGCGGTCTGCCGGCTGTGTACCGTGGAGGTGGCCGGAGCGCGCACCCTGCAGGCGGCCTGCGTGGCCACCATTGGCCAGGATATGGCGGTGGAGACGGAGAGCGCGCGGGTCCGCGCGGCGCGGCGGGTGATCCTGGAGCTGCTGGCCTCCACGGTGGATCTGCGCGAGGCGCCGGAGATTCTGGCCTACATGGCGCGCTACGGCGCGGACGAGGGACGCTTTGCCGGCGGCCAGCGGCGCGCCATCGATCTGCTGGACGACAACCCCTTCTACGTGCGCGATTACAGCCAATGCGTGATGTGCTGGCGCTGTATCCAGGTCTGCGCGGAGGACGTGCAGTACACCTTTGCTCTGACCTGGGGCGGCCGCGGCCTGGGCAGCCGCGTGACCACCTTCTTCGAGGAGGATCTGCCCGACACCACCTGCGTCTTCTGTGGCAACTGCGTGGCCGTATGCCCCACCGGCGCGCTCAAGGGCAAGGTCGAGTTCATGCTGGAGGGGGCCGCGGCGCAACGGGACGAGGTGCGCTAAGCATGCCGGGGGTGGGCCTGATTCTGGCTGGTTGCGCGATAAGCTGACAGCGGTATAATAGCTGCAAGGAGATGATAGCCATGAGCACTATGACAGCCATTGAGGCAATGCCTTACGACTTGCAAGTGCCGATGCTCAAGGTGCTGGACGCGTTCCAGCGCGACCTGCGCGAGCAGTTGGCTGTGCGTCGCGAGGACTTCGACAAGCTGCAAGCCACCGTTGCCCAGTTGGCCCGGTCGCAGGACCGGACGGAGCAGAGCGTGGCGGAGCTGGTCAAAGCACAGCAACAAAACGATACCCGCTTCAATCGTCTGGACGTGGCGCTGGCAGAACTGACCGAGGCGCAGAAGCAGACGGAACTCAGCATCAAGGAACTGACCGAGGCGCAGAAGCAGACGGAACTCAGCCTCAAGGAACTGAACGAGGCGCAGAAGCAGACGGAACTCAGCATCAAGGAGCTGAACGAGGCGCAGAAGCAAACGGAATTCAGCCTCAAGGAACTGAACGAGGCGCAGAAGCAGACGGAACTCAGCATCAAGGAACTGAACGAGGCGCAG
>JAJTXO010000511.1 GCA_021463315.1 Caldilineales bacterium
CGTCGCCCAACCCGGCGGGACGCCTGGCAGATCATTCTGGGGGCAACGACTCGCCGCCCAACCCGGCGGGACGCCTGGTAGATCATTCTGGGGGCAACGACTCGCCGCCCAACCCGGCGGGACGCCTGGTAGATCATTCTGGGGGGCGGGACGCCTGGCAGATCGTTCTGGGGGGTGGGACGCCTGGCAGATCGTTCTGGGGGGCGGGACGACTGGCAGATCATTCTATTCGCGGCAAGTGCTCAGGGGGTTACGGCTCGGCCAGCAGGAGCAGCGCCAGCAGCGCGGCGCGCTCGGGGAGGCGGTCGACCAGGACGTGCTCATGGGTCGCGTGCGCGCCGTCGCCCACCGGGCCCAGGCCGTCCAGCGTCGCAGTGAACTGGCTGGTGGTGTTGCCATCGGACGCACCCCCCACCGCCACAGCCTCCAGCTCCTGGCCCAACAGCCGGCCGGCATCCTGCGCCTGCTGCCACAGCCGCTGATTGCGCGGGGTTGCCTCCAACGGCAGCGAGGCGCTGATCCGCTCGATCTGAACGACCGCGCCGGGCAGGGTGGGCTGGATTCCCAGGATCGCCGCGCTGATCCGCTCGGCGGCGACCACCGTGGGCACCCGCACATCCACCACAGCCTGCGCCTCGTGGGCCACCACATTGGGCCGCGTGCCGCCGCTGATCTGCCCCACGTTGACGCTGATCCCGGCCGGCCAGTCGTTGAGCGCGTGGAGCTGCTGCACCACGTGCGACAGCTCCAAGATCGCGCTGATCCCCTCCTGCGGGGCCAGCCCCGCGTGGGACGACCTGCCCTGCACCGTCACGTCGAAGCGCAGCACCCCCTTGCGCGCGGTCTTCAGATGGCCCTCCGGCCCAAAGCCCGGCTCCAACACAAAGACGCGGCTGGCCGCCTGGGCCAGCCGGCCGATGTGGCGGGTCGACTCGGGACTGCCGATCTCCTCGTCGGAGTTGACCAGCAGCAGGGGGGTCAGCGCCGGCTGCAGGTTCAGCGCGGCCAGCGCGCGCAGGGCGTAGAGGCCGATCACCAGCCCCCCCTTCATGTCGAAGACGCCCGGCCCAGCCAGCCGCTCGCCCTCGCGGCTCAGCGGCATCGTGGCCAGCGTGCCGTGCGGCCAGACGGTGTCGCAGTGGCCGATCAGCAGTTGGCTGGCCAGGCCGTGGACGCGGGCGCGCGGGCGGCTATAGAGCACGCCGCCGGTCAACTGGCCCGACGCGCGCTGCACGCGATAGTCCAGATCAGCCAGCTCTGCAGCCAGCAGGTCGAAAACAGGCTGCTGCGCAGCGGGGTCCGTCGAGGGCGATTCCAGCGCGGCCAGGCGGTGCAGCAGATCGATCATCGGCTCCTGCTGCTGGCGCAGGTAGGTCAATAGGTGTTGGGCAGTTGCAAGGTTCATGGGCTTGTGGGAGGGGGAACTGGGGGAACTGGGGGAGCTGGGGGAACTGGAGGAACTGGGGGAGCTGGGAGGAACTGGGGCGAAGTTGGACGGGCCTCGGAACGCGGTGGCGCTCCGAGGCCCGCGGCCCTCTAGGGCTGATAGATGAAGGTGTTCATGATCTTGTCCAAGGCGTCCAGGTCGGCATCGCCCACCACCTGCACCTGCACCAGCGCCAGAAAGCTGCCATCCTCCGGCTGAGCCGCGATCAGAACGAACGAGGAACCTGCGTCGCCGCAGTCGGTCCACAGATCGTATTGGCCGGTGTAGAGGCCGTCGCTGTAGTCCGAGCGGCTGTCGAAGGTGCAACTGTCGCTGAAGTCATAGGTGTCCAGGTATTCCTCGATCGTCATATCGAACTGCTCGGTGACGCCGAAGAAGACCCCAGGCGTTTCCCAGGTATCGCTGAAACCGGCCAGATCGGGCGAGGCCGACAAGCCGGGGCCCAGTTCCTGATCGTCCTGCACCCAGGCGCTGCCGTTGATGTCGCTCCACTCCACCGGCACCTCCATGCTGAGCGTGCCGGTGTCGTCGCTGATGCTGACGAACTCGGTGTAGCTCTCGCCGGCGCCGGTGTCGGTGGTGGTGGCCTCGTCGGACAGCTCCTGCGCGAAGGAGAAGACCTGCGCCAGGGCGACGCCGTTCAGCTCCCCTTCCAGCACCTCTTCCGTGTCGAAGCGCAGCACACGCACCTTCATCACATCGCCCGGATCGCGCGTGCGCAGGATGTCGCAGTAGTCGGCCAGCGTGCCATCGGTGGCCAGCACCAGGCCTTCCAGCTCGGTGATGATGTCGCCAGCCTTCACGCCAGCCCGGCTGGCCGGCGAGCCCGACTGCACCGAGGAAACCCAGATGCCCGAGAGCCCCTCGCCGTCGTTGACGGCTGTGCCGTTGACGCCGATGGCCAGCACATCCGTGCCAGCGCGCAGCTCTTCCAGGATCGGCAGAGCCTGCGGCTGGGCAATGGCGAAGAACTGGCCCGCTTCGCTGTTGCCAGCGTAGTTGACCGCTACCACTTTGCCGTCAGGCGTCACCAGGGGGCCGCCCGAATTGCCGGGGTTGATGGTCGCGTCGTGTTCCACCACGCTGTCCACCGACGCCCAGTCGGTGTCGCCGTTGGTGCGCGCCTTGGAGATGATGCCGCGGGTCAGGGTGAACTCGGGATCGCCCAACGGGAAACCGGCTGCGTAGACATCCAACCCGACGTTGACGTTGCCATCGTACCACTGCAAGAAGGGGAAGCCATCGCCCTCGATGTCGATCACAGCCAGGTCCGCGCACTCGGAGACGCCCAGGATGCGGGCGTTGCGCGCCCGGCTATCGCCGCCCACGTAGACCTTGAGCAAGGCCGCGCCGGTGACCACATGGTTGTTGGTCACGGCAATGCCGCTGGGGTCGATGATGAAGCCGGAGCCGCTGCCGGCCGCGTTGAGCTGCGTGCCCACCTGCGGATCCTCGAAGGTGCCCTGCGACACGATCTGCACGGTGGCGCCCTTGACGCCCTGCAGCGAGTTCACCGTCAGAAGGGCCACGGGGTCAGGGGTGGGCGTGGCCGGCGGCTCGGTCGGCGCCACAGCCACCGCGGCCTCGACGCCGAAGGTCAGCGTGCGATCCAGCTTGTCGTTCAGGTAGAGATCCACCTTGTAGCTGCCGGCCGGCCAGGGATTGTCGTTTCTCAGATCGAAGGTGAGGGTGGCGCTGCCGCTGGTCAGCTCTGCGTCGTCCAACACGGTGTTGGCCGCGGCGCCTTCGGCCTCGACCGCCGTCCACACCGCCTTGACCTTGGTGTCATCGGGCGCGTTGGCCAGTCCCACGGTCAGATAGACCACGTCATCGGGGCCGAAAGTGGTGGCGCGCTGCGCGCCGGCTTCGTCGCTGCTCAGGGCAGCATTGGCGATATTGGCGGTGCTGACGCTGACCTTGCCGCCGCCACAGGCGGCCAGCCAGAGCGCCAGACTCAGCAGGACCAAACGATACCGAAACGATGGTTTCATCCGATGGTTCTCCTTTGTTCCGAGCATCACTGCGAGGGTGGGAAAGCAACCGTGGCCAGGTCCAGCGCCCCATGGAGGGCCAGACCGCTCATGGGCCAGCACACCGGAGGGTCGGCGGCGGCCACAGCGGCGAGTGTGGATTCTAGCCAACATATACGTTTTTGTCAATCCGTTTTCCAGCCCCCAACAGATGTCATCTCAATAAACCGGGGTCGAGACTTCCGAAGTCTGCGCAGGTTTGTTCAAAACGGGCTCACAGTCCATAAGACTTCGGAAGTCCTCCCCAATCTATTGAGAAGAT
>JAJTXO010000512.1 GCA_021463315.1 Caldilineales bacterium
TGCGGTCGCACCAGGGGGAGGTTCATGCATTGCCAGGTGCGCCCGCCGTCGTCAGAGCGGTAGTGTGCTGCGTCGTTGGGTATCGAGAAATACGCTTTCATGAACAGAGTGTGCGACTTGTAGGGTGGGCCTGATCCTTGGACTGCCGCCAGCGGCAGAAAGACCTGATGGACATCGTCCGGCAGATCGGGAGATGCGTGCGGGTTTGACTGATCTACAAGGGGTGTGCCGCGCACGACCAGATTGTAGGACGTGTTGGGCGCCAGCATGATCCAGCTCTCACCGGCGTCGTAGCTGGCATACAGGCCACGCGATGTGGCTGCGTAGATCGTTGGGTCCTCGGGGAAATCGGGCGAGAACTGCGGATAGATGGCGCCATAGGGGCTGTTGTCGCAGTAGGGGCCGCCCGGCGGAAAGATGGCCCGCCAGGTGAGGCCGCCATCCTGGCTCATATACAACGACGACCCACTCCAGGTAGCGCCTGCCAACAGCGTGCGATCCCTTGCGAAGCCGGGCGACACCACCAGATTCTCAAAGTGGTGATCAGGACACAAGTCCTGGCCGCCGCCGCTCCAGGTCTCGCCGCCGTCGTGCGAGATGACCAGCCGCGTGTTCAGCGACGGGCTCACCGCGGTCAGGGAGGCGAACACCGTTTCGTCCTGGTCGAAGTTGGGCGAGACCGCCACCGTGCCGGCCGCCGTCTCCGACCACACTTGCTGCCAGGTGGCGCCGCCGTCCTGCGAGCGCGTTATGCCTGCAGGCAGGGGTGGGTTGTACCCAGTCCGAAAGCGCGGCTGGAACAAGACGCCCGGGCGATCGGCCGCGCGCAGCGTGTAATCGTAGCATTGCAGGCTGGCGTCGCACGGCGCCGTGCGCGGCTCCCACGCGTCGCCTCCGTCCGTCGTGCGGTAGAAGTGGTATTGGCTGCCTGGCGAATTACTATAGTAGATCAGGCCCAGGTAGGCTGTCAGTCCAGTGGTTTCTGACTCGGGCGCCATGTCGAACGCTGTGAACAAGGTGCTATTCATAGTATAGGGATAATCGAACACCTGCAACCAGCTCTCGCCTCGATCCATGCTCCTGAGCACGACCTCGTGGTTGGCTCCGGCAAAACGCCAGGCTGTTAGCCAGAAGATCGTACCGTCATCGGCGTAGTCGGGCGAGATAAACAGCCGTCCGTATGTTTCATGCGGACAGTGAGGCAGGAGGCCGCCCGCTTGCGCCTTAGTCGGCTCAGCGCGCACGGCGAAAACGACAAACGCCAGGCAGGCGATGCTGACGATCACCCGCATGGGGTGCAACCGTGGAGCTTCCCGGTTCATGGTGGCAGCCCTCCTTACTCGTAGTGTGTCCCGGCGGTATCTCAGGGCGCGGGAGCGGGCGTCACCGTTGCCCAGCGCGCTCCCAGGATCGTCATGGCCGATGGCGTGTGCGTCGTTGCGGTCGGCGGGAACAGGTTGGTTTGGACTGGGTCGGCGCCGATGGAGATGAACCACGCCACCGCCTGATAACCCGTATTGCCACTCTGCAGCCAAACGACCATGGGATCCATCACGTACTGCTGCACTTCCTGCGCCGTCAGGGTAGGTGTCGGTTGTGGTATACCCAGATAGCCGGTCTCAGTGATCCAGAGCGGCGCGCCAGGGACCAACGGGGAACCAATGCCACGAAATTCATTCCTGTTCCTCTCCAACTGCTGTGCCATGCATTCCCAGATGCTTTCCTTGGGGGCGTTCCAACAGAGTGGCACGCTGGAACCCCACGGATAAGCGTGAATGGCCAATCCGTCGATCTTGACGTCGCTGTGATAGAGCCGCAGTTGCTGCAGGAAGTCGGCCAACCACGTGGTGTACCCGGCATCGAAATTTCCGCAGCAGAACACCTTGGCCGTGGGATCGTTGGCCTTGATGATGCGATAGATCTGGGCGTAACGATCAGCCGCCATACGGATCATCTTGGCCCGCAAGCCAGGGTAATAGGTCGGAGTCGGACCAGCTGCTGGCCACGAGCAGGGCCAGTCGGGCAGTGGAGTCGCCGTCGCGACGCTTCCCGGCGGCGGGATGGGCGTTGGCGTCCATGTTGGGGTTGGCGTCGGCGCCACGTTGGGCGGCAGCACGACCGGCGCCGGCAACGTGGCGTAGTTCGCTATGCCACAACGGTTGGGTCAGGGACGCCGTCCGACGTTGTCCAGGCCAGCAGCAGGGCCAGGCCAGCCAGCGCTAACGCCCCCCGCCTCTTGCGCCGCTCGATCGATGGTTGGTCCATAGAACTTCCTCCTGCGCCGGACACTTTGAACGGTGCGGATTGACGCCGCACGCTCCTGGCGCAACATCAAGACCTAACGCGCAGCAGCGGCAGATAGGCCCGCGTGCGCACCTCCGGGGGAGGCATGCACTGCCAGGTCCGCCCGCCGTCGTCGGAGCGATAGTGCGAGTTATCATAGCTTCCCGTGACCTGCGCCTGCATGAATAGCGTGTGCGGCTTGTAGGGCGGCCCCGATCCCTGGACGGCCGCCAGCGGCAGGAACACGCGATGGCCGTCCTCGGTCAGCCGAACGTCATCATGGGTGGTTCTCTCTTGCGGCGAACGCCCGTTGCTAGGAGCGCGGCGCACGGTCAAGTCGTTGGACGAATTGCGGACCAGCACGATCCAACTCCGGCCGGCGTCGTAGCTGGCATAGAGGCCTTGGCTAGTTGTCACGTAGATCGTCGGATCGTAAGGATAATCCGGCGAAAACGCGGGATAGGTCAGGCCGTATCCAGTGCTGGTGTTACAAAAAGGCCCGCCAGGAGGGAAAATCGCCCGCCAGGAGAGGCCGGCGTTCTCGCTCATGAAGAGCGAACTCCGGTCGGAGGAGAGCAGCAGGGTGCCGTCACGGGCGAAACCGGGCGAGATGGTGAGCTGCGGGATCCAGTAAGCAGGGCAGAGGCCATCCCCGCCGGGGTGCCAGGTCTCGCCCGCGTCATGGGAGATGATGATGTTGGAGTTGGTGATCACGCCGTACGGCAAGACCCCAAAGACGGTCTCGTCCTGGTCGAAGTTGGGCGAGATGGCCACTTGCGCCACGGCCGTCTGCGCCCAAACCTGCCGCCAGGTGGCGCCATGGTCCACGCTGCGCGCCACTCCTTCTGGCAGGCCTGTGCCAACGGGGTAGTAGGCGCGCGGCTGGAAGAGCACGCCCGGCCGGTTGGCCGCGCGCAGCGAGTAATAGTAGCATTCATACCCGGTGCAAGGAGAAGACCCTTCTTGCCACGTACTCCCGCTGTTCTCGCTTCCAAAGAAATGGAACGCGTCTGGATCCCAAACGGCCTCAATGACGACCGTATAGAGCGCCAAGCCAGAACCGCTGCGCATGGGAGCGATGTCGAATTGGGTTATCCGAGGATTGCCTCGCTGCACGGAATAGCTCAACACCTCGAACCAGGTGCGTCCATTGTCGGTGCTGCGCAGGACACCCGTGCGGTCAACGGGATCAACGTACACCCAGAACAATGTCTGGTCTTCATCAAAGAAGGGAGACGGGAACAACCGATAGGAGGGACGTGTTTCCGGGCATACGGGTAAAAAAGGCGGCCCTTGTTGGGCCTGCGCTGGACCCGTGCCGGCCAGCGCCAGAAGGCAGACGAATAGCATCAGGGCCGCGCAAACCGGCCACACCCGCCGCATAGGAAGGACGATCATCGAACACCTCCTGCAAGCCAATGGCGAGGCGCGCATGGCTGCGTGCTAGT
>JAJTXO010000513.1 GCA_021463315.1 Caldilineales bacterium
CACGAAGGCCGCCAGCACCACCGGGATGGAGAGCAGCAGCGGCAGGAACTCGTAGAGCGGCGCAACGATCAGATAGTAGTACCAGGGCTGGCTGCCGCGCGCTACCTCCTGCTGGGAGAGCCAGTAGCCTAGCGAGCCGATGACGCCGGTGGCCAGGCCCTGGCCGTTGGTGAAGAGGCCGGTGAACAGCACGACGACGATGGCTGTGAAGATGCCAAAGGAGATCAGCCAGCGCCGCGGGTCCCACAGCAGGCCGATGACCGCGGCCACGCCCATGGTCGCGGCCAGCACCGACAGGGTGGGAAGCATGCCGGTGGTGTAGTTCAACGGATCGTAGCCCAGCGCCTTGATCAGGAAGGGGGAGATCCAGGGCAGAATCAGGGTGGCCAGCAGGATCACCATCTCGGTGGCCGGGCTGAAGCGGGGCGGATCCTCCACCGCGTCGGCGTGGCGGCGCAGGCCATGCCAGAGCGCCAGACCCGCGGCCGCGGCCGGCGGCAGCAGGATCAGCGCCAGAATCAGCGCGGTCTGCAGGGTGGCTGTGGTTCCAGCCAGCGCGGACAGACCCAACAGGCGGTAGGCTGCCATGCCGACAAAGGCGATGGCGATGCCGCCGGCCAGCACCAGCCAGTCGCGGCGGCTGACGTGCAGCGGCTGCTCGCACGCCTCGGGCGGGAGCTCAGGATCCAGCCGGCTGCCCAGCCAACGGAAGAGCACCAACATGGCCAGGAAGGCGCCGATGGCCGCGCCGTGGATGAAGGCGTCCTCCTTGCTGGCCAGGGCGAGGCTGAGACTGGCCGCGACGATGTAGACCCAGCGCTCGCCGCGCGCGCGGCCCAGATCCAGGTAGCGGAAGATGGCGATCAGCAGCAGCACGGCCCAGAAGATTTCGTAGATATCGTGGCGGGTGTGGCGGCTGTAGTGCAGCAGGGCCGGCGAAAAGGCGATCAGCAGCGCGGCGAAGAACGCGCCCGGCTTGCCCAGCCAGGGCCGCGTCAGCCACATGGCCCAGACGATGCCGAAGCCGAACAGCGCAGTGGGCAGCCGCGCGGCCACGTCGCCCACGCCAAACAGCATGTAGGCCAACGCCATGACGTGGTAGATGAAGGGGCCGTGGTAGATCGGGTTGTGCTCGTAGCCCTTGCCGCTGAACAGGTTGTAGGCGAACCAGGCATGTTGCGCCTCGTCGTGGCTGGCGGTGCGGTTGTCCAGCAGGGCCAGCCGCAACAGCAGCGCCACGGCCAGCAGCCCGACCCAGGCGACCTTCTCCCAGTCCCAGGTGGTCAGGCTCAGCAGCGAACGGTCCAGCCAACGGGTGGGCTGACGATCCATGGGCGGTTGTTCGTCGATCAATGATGTCGTGTCGTTCATGGTGGAGTGGTGTCAGAGTATACAAGTAGGCAAGTATACAAGTAGACAAGTATACAAGTAGGAAATAGGAGGTAGGAAGTAGGAAATAAGCGAGTAGGAGGTAGAAGGTAGGGAGTGGGCGAGCGGGAAGTAGTCTGAATCACGGATTGTCACGGATTAACGGATTACACGGAGGCGGAGCGGCCACACCGGACGGTAAACGGTAAACGGTAAACGGTGATCCGATCTGAGATCAAAGGGCAATGTTCAATGTTCAATGTTCAATTGTCAATGATCACCGATCACCGATCACCGATCACCGTTCACCGTTCACCGATCACCGATCACCGATCACCGTTCACCGTTCACTCCGCCGCGACCCACAGGACGGCGCGCTGCTGGCCGCGGAGGGCGCCGAACTGGCCGAAGAGCAGCCAGCGCAGCAGGGCGCGCCCGCGCAGGCTGTCGGGCGACCAGCTTTGGGCCAGCCGGAAGCTCTGGCCGCTGTACGCGCCGCCGCTGGCTGTGGAGGAAGGCCGGGCCGAGGTCGAGTCGCCGGGCGCCGCGTCGCTCTCCAGGCCCAGCCAGACCAAGTCCGCGCCGTCCACGGCCGGTGAGCCCGCGGCCGCGCCGCGGGCGTGCCAGCGCAGCAGGCTGGGCGTCTCGTTGCCCGGCGCGGTGAGAAAGGCGACGGGCAGATCGTGCAGGTCTACGCCGCGCTGCGTGGCCAGGCGCGCCAGGCTGCGCGACAGCTCCGCGCCGTCGCTGGCGCCGATCTCCGCGGCCAGCGAGCCCCAGCGCAGGCCGTCGCGATTGAAATTGGTGAGCAACAGGCCGCGCAGGCTGAGCACAAGCAGCGCCAACAACACCAGCGCCAGGCCAATTTGCAGCGCCAGCCGGCGGCCCAAGAAGAGCGCGTAGAGGCCCAAAAGCGCCAGCAGAATCATCAGCACTGCCCCGGCGCTGACCAGAAAAGCGGGCTGCGGCTCCCCTTTCCAGGTTTCGGTGAACTGCGCCAGCCAGACAGCCGCGGAAGCCAGGATGATCAGCCCGGCGACCAGCAGGGCCACCCCTTCGGCTTTGTGCTCGCCCAGATCGAAATAAGCCGCGAACCGGGCCAGCGCCAGCCCGCCCAACAGCGCGAGGGGCAGCATCAGCACCGCCAGATCGGCGGGGGTGCGCCCGGCCCGCAGCAACAGCAGCGCCAGCGCCAGCAGCAGCCACAGACCCAGCCCGACGGCCAGGAAGGGGGAGCGGTGATCGGTAGTCGGCAATCGGTAATCGGTGAACGGTGAACGGTCAACGGTGGAGGGTGCGGGGTCGGGGCGGCGCAATTCCTGGCGCATACCCACTGCCAGACCGGCCAGGCCCAGCGCCAGGGTCAACGGCTCCAGCCACAGCAGCCTGAGGCCCAGCCCCAGCACACTCTCGGCCGCGGTCAGGTCATGCGCCCCAGCGCTGCGGCCGCCGAAGCCAGCCAGCCACGTGGCTGGCAGATCGGCCGCGGCCGCCAGGCCGCCCGGCTGAAAGAAGAGGCCCGTGGCGCCCAGCAGCAGGATCAACACAAGGGCCAGGCCGGCCACGCCCAGCCCGGCTGCGGCTGGCCGCGGCTGGCTGCCCGGACGCAGGGCCATGGCCGCCAGCGGCGCGGCCGCCAGCAGAATCGAATAGCCGATGGGCGCGGAGAGCAGCAGCAAGGCCAGGCTGGCGGCCAGCCAGATGCCCCAGCCGCGGCCTGGAGTGCGCCGCCAGCCGGCCAGCCCCACCACCAGCGCCATGCCAGCCAGCAGCGCCAGACTCTCGCCGCCGGCCTGGCGGCTCCAGAAGACCAGCGTGGTGGAAATGGCCAGCAGCAGCGCCGCGCCCAGCGCGCCCAGGCGGCCCAGCTCGGCGCGCAGGCCATAGACCAGCAAGACGGTGGCCGCGCCGGCCAGCGCAGGCAACAGCCGCGCCGAGCTCTCGTTGGCCTGGGCCAGCAGGAAGAGCAGCCCGTGCAGGTTGAGCAGCAGCGGGCTGACACCGGCCGCGGGCAGCGCGCTGCGGTTGGCGGCCAGGTCCAGCGCGGCCATGGCCTGGCTGGCCTCGGCGGGGCCCAGCGGCGCGACCCCCAGGCTGGCCAGCCGCAGCGCCAATGCCAGCAAGCCGATAGCCACATAGCCCAACCGCTCCAGCGTAAGCCAAGCCAGAGCCCGCGCCAGCACCGGCGTATGAGATGTCGAAGCCGTAACAGATGCCGTCATAACCTGCTCAATCCTTCTATACCTTCCAGGCTCGCTTCCGTGCAACCTTGTATACTTGTATACTTGTATACTTGTATACCAATCCACCAATCTACCAACCTACCAACCTACCAACCTACCAACCTACCAACCTAC
>JAJTXO010000514.1 GCA_021463315.1 Caldilineales bacterium
ACGGCCTCTGTCTGTCATGCTGAACGGGTCGAGCGGCCGGCTTGATGGCGGAGACGCCTGGTCAATCGGCCTATCCGCATCGCAGGACACGCCGCTAGTGAAGCATCCCCACGGCCTCTGTCTGTCATGCTGAACGGGTCGAGCGGCCGGCTTGATGGCGGAGACGCCTCGTCTGGCGGCCAAATACCGTCGCAGGACACGCCGTTAGTGAAGCATCCCCTGGACGGCGTGGGCAACGCTTGACTCCATTCTCGATATGCGTACAATTATCTTGACCAAGATTATGTCCAAGATATCCACCAAGAATTCCCAAATCTGAGCCCACGCGAGGTACGCATGTTGATTCTCTCGGTCAGCGAAGCCAAACGACAGATCAAAGATCTGGTCGAGCAAGTCGATCAGGGCGACGACGTCTACTACATCACGCGCTACAGCCGGCCCAAGGCCGTCATGATGGGTGTAGAGCAGTACGAGGACATGGTGCGTCAGGTCAGCCAGCTCCAGGACGAGTTAGCGCGCATTTGGGCTGCGCTGGAAGCTCCCCCCGGTGAGGAAGAACCCATCCTGCTGCCGACGCCCCACGGCGGCGCGCGCCCGTTCCAGCCCAACCGCCCCGTGTCTCCTGAGGTGCGCGCCGCCATTCAGCGCGCTGCTCTGTTGGCGCAGCATCAGCGCCAGCGCACGGCCTATCAGGTCGTTCAGGATGGCCAGGCTGCACTGGAACGCGCCCGCCAGCAGGCGATAGCAAGGAGCAAAACAACTTGAGTACCAACAATCACGACCTGGGCTACCTGGAACTGCTGGCGCGGCAATATCCCAGCATCCAGGCGGCTTCCACCGAAATCATCAATCTGAACGCGATCCTGCACCTGCCCAAGGGCACCGAACACTTCCTGTCGGACATCCACGGCGAGCACGAGCCCTTCCTGCACGTGCTGCGCAACGGATCGGGCACGCTCTCGCGCCGCATCGAGGAGATGTTCCAAAGCACGCTGCTGGAGCGGGAGCGCCGCGAGCTGGCCACGCTGATCTACTATCCGAACCGTATGCTGACGCGCCGGCTGAGCCAGCTTGGCGCCGAGGGGATGGAGGATTGGTACCGCGTCACCCTGTTCCGGCTGGTGCAGGTCTGCCGCGTGATGTCCTCCAAGTACACCCGCTCCAAGGTGCGCAAGGCGCTGCCGCCGGCCTTCGCCTACATCCTCGAAGAGCTGCTGCACGAGCAGGAGAGCATCGAGAACAAGCAGGAGTACTACCAGAGCATCGTCGACACCATCATCAGCACCGGCCGGGCGCGGGCCTTCATCGTGGCCATGGCCGAGCTGATCCAGCGGCTGACCATCGACCATCTGCACATCATCGGCGATGTCTACGACCGCGGGCCGGGCGCGCACATCATCATGGACGCGCTGATGGCCTACCACTCGGTGGATTTCCAGTGGGGCAACCATGATATCGTCTGGATGGGCGCAGCCACCGGCAGCCCCGCCTGCATCGCCAACGTGATCCGCATCTGCCTGCGCTACGCGAACATGGAGACGCTGGAGGGGGGCTACGGCATCAGCCTGCTGCCGCTGGCCACGCTGGCCATGGATGCCTACGGCGACGATCCCTGCCGCCAGTTCCAGGTCAAAGCGCCGCCGGGCGAGGAGTACACCCAGAACGAGCTGCTGCTGCTGGCCCGCATGCAAAAGGCGATCTCGATCATCCAGTTCAAGTTGGAGGGGGCCATCATCCAGCGCCGGCCGGAGTTCGAGATGGATGACCGCCTGCTGCTGGACAAGATCGACTGGGAGGCGGGCACGGTGCAGGTGGACGGCCAGTCCTACCCGTTGAACGACACCCTCTTCCCCACCGTAGACCCGGCCGATCCCTACGCGCTGAGCGAGGCCGAGCGCAACGTGGTGCAGCGGCTGATCTACTCCTTCCAGGACAACAAGAAGCTGCAGGAGCATGTGCGCTTCCTCTATTCGGTGGGCGGCATGTATCGCATCTACAACGGCAACCTGCTCTACCACGGCTGCATCCCCATGGAGCCGGACGGCGCCTTCTCGGACTTTGCCATCGACGGCCCCGGGCAGCGCCCCTACCAGGGCCGCGCCCTGCTGGATCGCATCGACCGGCTGGTGCGCCAGGCCTACTTCGCCAGCAACCCAGACCAGCAGCAGGGCGGCCAGGATATGATGTGGTATCTGTGGACCGGGGCGCAGTCGCCGCTGTTCGGCAAGAAGAAGATGGCCACCTTCGAGCGCTATTTCATCGACGACAAGACGCCGCACGCGGAGCAGCGCGATCCCTACTATCACTTGCGCGACCAGCCGCAGACCGTGAGCCGCATCCTGGAGGAGTTCGGGCTGGATCCTGACCGTGGTCACATCATCAACGGCCACGTGCCGGTGAAGGTGCGCAAAGGTGAGAACCCGGTCAAGGCCGGCGGCCGGCTGTTGGTGATCGACGGCGGCTTTGCCCGCGCCTACCAGGGACAGACCGGCATCGCCGGCTACACGCTGATCTCCAACTCCTACGGCCTGCTGCTGGCGGCGCATCAGCCCTTCGAGTCGGTGGAGCAGATTCTAGAGGGCGGCCGCGGCCCCCATTCCCAGACCGAGATCCTGGAGACCAACACCCGGCGCATCCGCGTGCGCGACACCGACCTGGGGCGCAACATCCAGCGCCAGATCGACGAGCTGCGCGCGCTGCTGGATGCCTACCGCGGCGGCCTGATCAAGGAACGCTGACCGAACGTCCATGCCCAACTGGTTCGTTGCCCTGGGTCCCGTGGCCCAGGCCTTTCTGGCCACTTGCTTCACCTGGTTCGTCACTGCGCTGGGCGCGGCCGTGGTTTTCCTCTTCAAGGGGGTCAACCAGAAGCTGCTGGACGCCATGATGGGCTTCGCGGCCGGCGTGATGATCGCGGCCAGCGTCTGGTCGCTGTTGTTGCCGGCCATCGGGATGGCCGAAGACAACGGCGTGCCAGGCTGGGCGCCGGCGGCTATCGGCTTTCTGGCCGGCGGCGCTGTGCTGGCGCTGATCGACAAGGTGCTGCCTCATCTGCACATCGGCTTCCCCCGCGAGGAGGCCGAGGGTGTGACCACTCGCTGGCGGCGCAGCGTGCTGCTGGTGCTGGCCATCACCCTGCACAACGTCCCCGAGGGCCTGGCTGTGGGCGTGGCCTTCGGCGCGGTGGCCGCGGGCGCGCCCGGCGCCAGCCTGGGCGCGGCTGTCGCCTTGGCCATCGGCATTGGCCTGCAGAACTTCCCCGAAGGCGCGGCCGTGTCAGTGCCGCTGCGCCGTGAGGGCATGTCGCGCAGTCGGGCCTTTCTGTACGGCCAGGCCTCGGGCCTGGTCGAGCCGATCGCCGGCGTGCTGGGCGCGCTGGCCGTCGTCTACGTCACCGCCATCCTGCCCTACGCGCTGGCCTTCGCCGCCGGCGCGATGATCTTCGTCGTCGTCGAGGAGCTGATCCCCGAATCGCAGCGCGGCAAGAACACCGACATCGCCACCGCCGGCACGCTGCTCGGCTTCACGGTGATGATGGTGCTGGACGTGGCGTTAGGGTGATGGGTAGATGGGTAAATTGGTAGATTGGTAGATTGGTGGATTGGTGGATGGGTAGATTGGTGGGTAGATTGGTGGATTGGTGGATGGGTAGATTGGTGAATTGGTAGAGTGGCGGATGGGTCGATCCGCCGGTGGCAAACCAATCTACCAATCTACC
>JAJTXO010000515.1 GCA_021463315.1 Caldilineales bacterium
ATCGAGCGCATCGTCGTGACCGACGAGGTTCTCACAGTTGAGTATATCATACCGACTGTGAAGCATAGTCGGTTGAATCCCGTATGGTGTAACGAGTAATGCGTAACTCGTAACCCGGAATGGAGTACTGCTTGTCTGAGATGGTGAGCTGTGCGTTATTGAGCTAAGGAACTGTCCGCAATGTATCATCTCAAGGGGAAGACTTCCGAAGTCTTACTGCGCAGACTTCGGAAGTCTCGACCCCGGGTTTTTGAGATGACACTCCGCAATCAACTTGGTGGGTTGGCTCGGTCGGAGACCGGCCAAAGCGCGCAGAGGAATCATTGTTGAGTTACGCATTACGAGTTACGCATCCCGCCTAACCCAAACCACCCACCTCCCACCCCCAAAGTAGTCAATTCCGAGTTACGAATTACGCATTACGAGTTACGCACCGACAGGAAACAACACAATGACCGATAACATGATCAACACAACCGTTCTCGTCCTCGGCGGTGGGCCGGGCGGGTATCCGGCCGCGTTCAAGGCGGCCGATCTGGGGCTGGATGTGACGCTGGTGGACCTGGAGAAGAATCCCGGCGGCGTCTGTCTCTATCGCGGCTGCATCCCCTCCAAAGCGCTGCTGCACGCGGCCAAGGTGCTGAACGAGGCGCGCGAGGCGGCCGAGCTGGGCATCCACTTCGGCGAGCCGACCATCGATCTGGACCAACTGCGCGGCTTCAAAGACAAGGTGGTGGGTCAGCTCACCGGCGGCGTGGGCATGCTCTCCCGCCAGCGCAAGGTGCGCTTCATCCAAGGCCGCGGCCAGTTCATGGACAGCCACACCCTGGCCGTGACCCACGAAGATGGCAGCACGTCGCAGGTGCAGTTCGACTATGCGATCATCGCCACCGGCTCGCGCCCCGCGACGATTCCCGCCTTCGACATCGGCTCGGAGCGCATCATGGACTCCACCGCGGCCCTGACGCTGCCGGAGATTCCGGAGACGCTGCTGGTGGTGGGCGGTGGCTATATCGGCCTGGAGCTGGGCAGCGTCTACGCCGCGCTGGGCAGCCAGGTGACGGTGGTGGAGATGCTGCCCCGCATCCTGGCCAACGGCGACGAAGATCTGGTGAAGGTGCTGGCCAAACAGCTCGCCGAGCGCTTTGCACAGATCATGGTCAGCACCGCGGTGCTGAGCATGGCCGAGGTCGAGGGTGGCATCCAGGTGCAGTTCCGCGGCGCTGACGGCGACCCCTTCGAACGAACCTTCAGCCGCGTGCTGATCTCAGTCGGCCGCAAGCCCAACTCGGCCGGCCTGGGGCTGGAAACCATCGGCGTGGCCGTGGACGCCAAGGGCTTCATCCCGGTGGACGCGCAGCGCCGCACCAACATGGCGCACATCTTCGCCATCGGCGATGTCGCCGGCGAGCCGATGCTGGCCCACAAGGCGACGCGCGAGGGCCATGTGGCGGCTGAGGCCATCGCCGGCCATCCGACCGCCTACGATCCCATGGCGATCCCTGCCGTGGTCTTCACCGATCCTGAGGTCGCCTGGACCGGGCTGACCGAGATGGAGGCGCAGGCGCAGAAACGGCCGGTGCAGGTGACCCGCTTCCCCTGGGGCGCGTCGGGCCGGGCCACCACCATCGGTCGCAGCGACGGCCTGACCAAGCTGGTCATCGATTCGGTCAACGAGCGGGTGCTGGGCGTGGGCATCGTGGGCGCCAACGCCGGCGAGCTGATCTCCGAGGGGGTGCTGGCCATCGAGATGGGCGCCACCGCGGGCGACCTGGAGCTGACCATCCACCCCCACCCGACGCTGTCCGAGACGGTGATGGAGTCGGCCGAGGCGGTGTCGGGCCAGAGCACGCACGTGTATAAGCGCAGGTAGCCCCGTCATCGCGCGCCGGCAGCGGCGAAGCAATCCCCGCGCCTAAGCGTGGGATTGCCTCGCCGGGCCACGCCGTGCCGAGGACAACATCGCTTCTACAACGAGTATCGTCTCAATAGAGGGGGAAGACTTCGGAAGTCTCGACCCCGGTTTTTTGAGATGATACTACAACGAGCGCCGAAGCAGGGCGCCGGAGATTGTTTTGACTTCGATTCATCGAGTTGCCCAACCGTGGGGGGCGACCCTGGCCATGCTGATCCTCGCCGCACTGCTGGCTGGCTGTTCAGCCTTCCAGCCAGAGCCAACGGCCACACCGACGCCGACGGAGACGCCTACCGCGACCCCTTCGCCGACGGCCACGGCCAGCCCCACCGCCACCGTCACGCCAACCGCCACCGCGACCGCTACCGCCACCGCGACGGCTACCGCCACCGCGACCGCCACCGCGACGGCCACCATCACCCCCACCGCGGTGCTGACCGCGACCGCGGCGGTGAGCGTTTCGGTCGCGCAGAGCACGATCACCCCCATCGTCCCCGGTGGACCCTGGCCGACGCCGGACGCGTCGCAGGCCAGCGAACATTACTGGCTGGGGCGGCCGACCGGGCCGAACACCACGCAATGGGCCAGTCCCTTCTATCCCTACGGCAGCACCGGCCAGGGCCAATACATGCTGCATCACGGGGTGGACATCGGCAACCCCACCGGCACACCGCTGCTGGCGCCGGCCGATGGCATCGTGGTCTTCGCCGGCCCCGACAGCCAGATCCCCATGGGTCCCACCACCGATTTCTTCGGCAACGCGGTGGTCATCGAGCTGGATCGACGCATGGACGGGCAGCCGGTCTATGTGCTGCTGGGCCACATGGACAGCGTGGCGGTGCAGGTGGGCCAGCGGGTCAGCCGCGGCCAGCCGGTGGGCGCGGTGGGCAGCACCGGCGTCGCCCTGGGGCCGCACGTCCATCTGGAGGTGCGCGTCGGCCAGAACAGCTACGACCAGACGCGCAACGCTGAGTTCTGGTTGGAGCCGTTGCCGGGCCACGGCGTGTTGGCTGGCCGCATTCTGACGGCCGATGGACGGCATCTGCCCAACGCGCCGCTGCTGCTCTATCCCGGCCCCGCGTTCAACTCCCCGCGCTTCTACACCTTCACCTACGAGGATGCGCTGGGTCTGATCTTCCCCGACGACCAATGGGGCGAGAACTTCCTGCTGAGCGATCTGCCGGCCGGGCCGTACCGGGTCGAGGTCTCGATCAACGGCAAGACCTACCGGCAGGAGGTGGTGATCCGTGCGGGCGAGACCACCTGGATGGAGCTGCGGATCGAGTAGGCGCTGCAAAGATTTCGGAAGTCGCCGGTCTGCCGGACATCGATCTTACGTGCGCGACGCCGGCCTGGACGCACCGCGCTTCTGAGATTTCGGAAGTCGCCGGTCTGCCGGTCATCGATCATACGTGCGCGACACCAGCCTGGACGCACCGCGGCGACTTCCGAAATCTGGCTTGGCGCTTCTGAGATTTCGGAAGTCGCCGGTCTGCCGGTCATCGATCTTGCGTGCGCGACGCCGGCCTGGACGCACCGCGGCGACTTCCGAAATCTGGCTAGCGGGGTGGAGTTCCAAACCAGCGAGCGGTCAAGCTGTCCAGCGTGCCGTCGGCGCGCAGCGTCGCCAGCGCGTCGGCCACCTGCCGTTGCAGCTCCGGCGCCCGGCGCGGCAGGACGATGACGTAGGGATCGGAGACCACCACCGGCGACGCCAGCGCGATGCGCGCGTCGCCGGCCATGAACTGCAAGGCGCTGACGCGATCCACCAACGCGGCGTCGGCCTGGCCCTCGGCCAC
>JAJTXO010000516.1 GCA_021463315.1 Caldilineales bacterium
ACCCTGTCACCTTGTCACCCTGTCACCCTGTCACCCTGTCACCCTGTCACGATATTCACCAGCGCCCCGCCCGCAAAGATCACCTTGCGCACGGGCTTGCCGACGATGTGACGTTGCACGTTGGGGTCGGCCAGGGCCAGCTCGCGCGCCGCGGCCTCGTCTACGCCGGCCGGGACCTCGATCTTGCCGCGCACCTTGCCGTTGACCTGCACCACCAGCGTGACCACGTCCTCCTTGGCCGCGTCCGCGTTCCAGGCTGGCCAGCGTTGCACATGCACGCTGGGGCCAGGGTGACGGCGCTGCCACAGCTCCTCGCTGAGGTGCGGCGCGATGGGGGCCAACAGCAGCAACAGGCTGTCGATGCCCTCGTCCCAGGCCGCGGCGCCGTAGATGGCCGTGTTGCGCGCGCTTTTCAGCGCGTTGCGCAGCCCCATCAGCTTGGCCACCACGGTGTTGAACTTGAAGGCCTCGATGTCGCCGGTCACATCGCGGATGGTTTGATGCACGGCGCGGCGCAGATCGCGCACGTCCTTCTCGCTGTGGGGCGAACCGCCGGCGCGTTCGCCATCGTCCACCACCAGGTTCCAGACATCGTTCATGAAGCGCGCCACGCCCTCGATGCCCTTGCTGTTCCACGGCCCGCCCAGCTCCCACGGCCCAATGAACATCAGGTAGGCGCGGATGGTGTCCGCGCCGTAGCGCGCCACCAAATCATCGGGCGCGACTACTTTGCCGCGGCTTTTGGACATCTTCTCGTTGTCCTCGCTCAGGATCATGCCCTGGTTGAACAGGCGCAACATCGGCTCGTCGAAGCCGACCAACTCCATGTCCCGCATCGCCTTGGTGAAGAAGCGAGTGTAGATCAGATGCATGGTGGCGTGCTCGATGCCGCCGGTGTACTGGTCCACCGGCAGCCAATACGCGCCCGCGTCCTCGTCCCACGGCGTGTCGTTGGGGCTCAGCCGCTGGCCGGCCTTGTAATAGGGCGACACGTAGGCGTAGTGGTACCACGAGGAGCACATGAAGGTGTCCATGGTGTCGGTCTCGCGCTCCGCGTCGCCGCCGCACCGGGGGCACTGCACGGTGCGGAAGCCGGCGTGGTACTTCAGCGGGCTCTCGCCGGTGGGCAGAAACTGCGCGTCCTCCGGCAGCAGCACGGGCAGATCGCCGTAGGGTACCGGTACCGTACCACAGTTGGGGCAGTCGATCATGGGAATCGGCGCGCCCCAGTAGCGCTGGCGGCTGATCAGCCAGTCGCGCAGGCGATAGTTGACCGCGGCCTTGCCCGTGCCTTGCCCAGCCAGCCACGCGGTCACCTCGGCCTTGGCCCGGTCGCCCGGCGTGCCAGAGAACGCGCCGGAGTGGATCATCGCGCCGTACTCGGAGTGGAACAACACGTCGCGATACCAGGCCACGTCGCTCCACATGGCCATCGTCGTGCGGAACTGGCGCATGTGATCGTAGCCGGTATGGCAGCGGGCCATGATCGCCGCGTCGGCCGCGGCCGAGTCCAGCGCCATGACGCGGTCGTCGAACACCACCTGCCAGCGCCGCCCCACGATGTCGGCCCAGTGGCCGGGGTGCAGATGCGCCTGCAAGATGGCCGTGAAGGCGTCGATTTCGGCGTCGCTCTCCAGCGGCACGCCCAGAAAGCGGCCGCGGCCTTCGATGGTCAGGTACTTGTAGGCGATGCCGGCAGCTTGCAACGCAGCTTCGAAGCCAGCGGTCACCGAGCCTTCCCACACCACGCTCTTGGCGCGGCCGTCGGGCCGATCGATCACGGGCACAATCGACAGGCCGAACTTCAACGCAAAGTCGAAGTCGCGCTGGTCGTGGGCCGGCACCGCCATGATCGCACCCGTGCCGTAGCTCATCAGCACGTAGTCGGCGATCCAGATCGGAATCCGCTCGCCGTTGACCGGGTTGACAGCATAGGCGCCGGTGAAAACGCCGGTCTTCTCCTTGTCAGCCGCGCCGCGCGCGATCTCATCCAGCCGGCTGGCCTGCTGCACGTAGGCGTCGACCTCGGCCCGCTGCGCAGGCGTAGCGATGCGGCCGACCAGCGGATGCTCCGGCGCCAGCACCATGAAGGTCGCGCCCCATAGGGTGTCCGGCCGGGTGGTGAAGACCACCAGATCCCCCTCGCCAGGCTGCGCGTCCGGCAGGCTCTCCGGCGCGACCGTGAAGGTCACTTCCGCGCCCTCGGAGCGGCCGATCCAATTGGTCTGCATGGTCTTGACCCGCTCCGGCCAGTCGATGGTCTCCAGGCCATCCAGCAGCTCCTGGGCATAGCGGGTGATGCGGAACTTCCACTGGTTCAGCTCCTTTTTGATCACCGGCGTGCCGCAGCGCTCGCAGTGGCGATCGTCGCCCCAGACCTGTTCGCGGGCCAGGGTGGTGTTGCAAGTGGGGCACCAGTCCACCGGCGCGAACTCCTTGTAGGCCAGGCCCGCGTCGTAGAGCTTCAGAAAGAGCCACTGCGTCCACTTGTAGTACTCTGGATCGCAGGTCACCGCCTCGCGGTCCCAGGCCCACATCGCGCCCATGGAACGCATCTGCCCGCGCATGCGCGCGATGTTTCCCAGCGTCCACTTGTAAGGATGGACGCCCTTCTTGATGGCCGCGTTCTCGGCCGGCAGGCCAAAGGCGTCGAAGCCGACGGGAAAGAAGACGTTGTAGCCCAACATGCGGCGATAGCGCGCGGCCGCGTCGCTGGGCGTCATCGCGTACCAATGGCCGATGTGCAGGTCGCCCGACGGGTAGGGCAGCATGGTCAGAAAGTAGTACTTTTCCCTGTCCGGGTCTTCGACCGTCTTGTACAGTCCATCGGCGGCCCACTGCGCCTGCCAGCGGGGCTCGATCTCTTGCGGAATGTATTTGTCTGGCATGATTGCTCTCCTGAAAGAATAACGGGTAACGAGTAACTCGTAACCCGGAATCGCGGGATGCTTGGGCGTTTTCGGTGTTACTATAAGAATAACGGGTAACGAGTAACTCGTAACCCGGAATCGCGGGATGCTTGGGCGTTTTCGGTGTTACTATTCAGGCGCCGGGCATTTTTCGTCAATTTATCGCTCGGGTCGGCATTGCATGTGGCTTGTCAACCGTCGATTCAAATGCCCGGCACCGATGGCTGAACAGTTCTTTTCAACATAAAAAACGCCCTCATCCACTCAGGGACGAAGGCGTATGCTCCGCGGTGCCACCCTGTTTGAGGACGGTGATCGGTGATCGGTGATCGGCTCGGTGATCGGTGATCGGTGTCCGTTTACCGATTACCGATTACCGTTTACCGTCCACCTCCGTCCTCCACTCAGGGACCGATAACGGGGTCAGCCGGCGCGCGCTGGGCTTGAGGGCGTTCACGGGCGCAACTCCCAGGTGAGTTCAGCCTCGGCGTGCGCTGAAACGCCTGCGGGCTTGCACCATCCGCCCGCTCTCTGCAGCGCTGGCCTACTGCTCCTGTTCGCAGTCGTTGTCCTCTTCAATTGACCGGGGGAGTATAGGCGATAAGGGCTGCGTTGTCAAGACGCCGAATCTCCCTGACGCAGCAGATGCACTTCCTGGGGCTCCTACGCAGGCGCCGGGCGCTTGACAAGCACCCCCAGCAGACGAATCAAAGGGGTGTGCTCAAAACTGGTTGAGTCTGCGTAGGACGATTTTCCAAATCGTCCGTTTCTCGGCCACGGGAACGGACGATTTGGAAAAT
>JAJTXO010000517.1 GCA_021463315.1 Caldilineales bacterium
CAGCTTCCTCTATTCGGTGCAGATGGGCTATCTGGGCACGGGGCTGCCCATGGCCATCGGCGCCAAGCTGGCCGCGCCCCAGCGGCCGGTGGTCTGCATCACCGGCGACGGCGCGCTGGGCTTCCATGTGATGGAGCTGGAGACCGCGCTGCGCGCCGGCGCGCCGGTGGTGATCGTGGTGGCTGTGGACGACGCCTGGGGCATGGAGAAGACCGCCTACACCTTCGCGGGCTTCGGCCCGGAGCACCACGGGCCGATCGAGTTCGTCCCCGGCGTGCGCTACGATCTGCTGGCCCAGGCCATGGGCTGCTTTGGGGTAAAGGTCGATTCCATCGACGAGCTGGCGCCGGCCTTGCAGGCCGCGGTGGCGTCGGGCAAGCCGGCCGTGGTTCACGTGGCCGTGGACGCGGCCGTCAACGCGGATCCGATTGGCTTCAAGGAGTTTCGCTACGCGCGGACGCTGTGAGTAACACGTAACACGTAACACGTAACACGGATTTGAGAACTGCTTTCCGGGTTACGGGTTACTCGTTACGTGGAATGCCCAGCCCGCCAGGCTAGAAGGGATAGCCCTTGGCGCCCAGGCAGCCCTTCAGCGCCGAGATCTCGCCGCAATGGGCGGTGACGTGCCAAACGCCGAATCGCTCCAGCAGCGCGCCGACGGTGAGCGTGCCGACGAAGGTGTCCATCTCGCGATCCAGCTCCTCCGGCGTAAGGGAAGCCAGCCAGCGCCGCACAGCCTCGGCAACCACCTGGGTGTACTGATGCAGGCCGGCCAAGTCGACCCGCATGGCCTGCATGGTGGCCAGATAGTCTTCGCCATGGCCCGGCTCCGGCGGAGCCACGATCAGCACCCGCTCCTGCCAGCCATCCTTCAGATAAAGCGCCTCCTGGCCACTGATCCAGCGGTGGACCAGGTCGTCCAGGCTGGAGATGGTGTGCCAATAGGTGGCCCCGATCGGGTTGGCCAGCCCCGGCGGCGTCCAATCGGCTTGCTCCTGCGTCAGATCGACCACCACCAGGTTGAAGACGTTCAAGGCGTTGTCCAGCGCGTAGCTGACCAATTCAACTGTGTTCACTGCGATACTCCTTTCGAGAACGATCGTGGTACCATCTCAATACATTGGGGAAGACTTCCGAAGTCTTATGGATGGAAGTCTCGACCCCGGTTTATTGAGATGACACCGATCGTGCCGGTCCAGCCCGCGCGCCTATGATTTACGCCAGTAGTTGTTGGCCGCGGCCACCGTCTGGAAGTTGATCGCGATCACCTGCGACGCCGCGGTCAGGCTGTCCGCGGAGTTGGCGTAGTCCGGCCGAAGCTGATGCAGAACCGTGGTGTCCGGCTGCGTGTACTTGACGCCGCGCCGGCTCAGGGTGATGGCCAGCTCGAAGCCCTCTTGAGGCGTTTCAGTGATCAATGATGTCAACCAGGTATCTGCCATAGTGTCTTTCCTTTCGGGATCATGTTACGAGAACACCTGCCAACCGGCAGGTGCGAGCCAGTTGTAGGTCGCCTAGCCAATATCATCTCAAAAAAACCGGGGCCGAGACTTCGGAGTCCATAAGACTTCGGAGGTCTTCCCCAATCGATTGAGATGATACCTCAGCCGCCATTATAGCCCTGTTGTCGGCGTCGTTCAAATCCACCGACTGCCGGGCTTCCTCTTCCTGACTTGCCACCAGTCCAACCTGTGCTATAATCGCGCCACTTTGGTTCCATATATTCCATCACTCAGCCGGAGGTAAATCGATCATGGCCTTGCCCATTCCCAGCATGGTGCTCAAGCAGCTTTATACGTTCAACAGCCTGCGCAACACCGCCGATGGCGTGCGCTTTTCGCTCAAGAATCGCCTGAGCGACACCACTCTGACGGCGCTGCACAGCGTCAAATTCGACGGCGCGGCCGTGCCGCGGGAGGCGATTACCTTGCTCCTGGACACGGGCGAGCAGGTCAAGCCCGACGATCTGGCGCAGCGGCCCATCGACTTCCCCCTGCGCAAGATGTTGGATGTGATCTGCCGTATCGCGCCGCTGGGCGAGGGGATTCACAAGTTGGAGATCAGCTTCTCGGCCGGCAATTTCGGCAATCTGACCCTCAAGGTGGACAGCGCGGTCAGCACGGAGGTCGAAAACGCGGTCAGGATCCCACGCGACAACGCCGACAACTACAGCGAGACGGTGATCCAGGAGCGCCAGCGTTTCGTGGAGCAGTTCAGCGGCAAGAAGCTGCAGCACATCCCCCACTATTCTTTCGACCCGCATATCACCGCCGGCAACATCGAGAATTTCACCGGCGTGGCGCAGGTGCCGCTGGGCTTTGCCGGCCCGCTGACCATTCGCGGCGAGCATGCCCAGGGGGAGTTCATCGTCCCCATGGCCACGGCCGAGGGCACGCTGGTGGCCTCCTACAACCGCGGCATGAAGATCCTCAACCTGTCGGGTGGCGCGGAGGTGACGGTGATCGGCGACGCCATGCAGCGCGCGCCGGTGTTCGTCTTCGACGACGCGCGCGGCGCCCGCAATTTCGTGAGCTGGGTGCAGGCCAACCTGGAAGAGATTCGCGACCATGCCGAGGCCACCTCCAGCGTGGCCAAGCTCTCCTACATCGACCCCTACCTGGCCGGCAAGTTCGCCTTTCTGCGCTTCAACTTCACCACCGGCGACGCGGCCGGGCAGAATATGGTGGGCCGCGCTACCTTTGCCGCCTCCAGTTGGATCCTCGACCAGTACGAAGGCATCCGGCATTTCTATCTGGAATCGAACCTGGCCACCGACAAGAAGGCCAGCCAGGTGAACGTGATGCACACGCGCGGCAAGCGGGTGGTGGCCGAGGCCACCATTCCGGCCGAGGTGTTGATCCAGCATATGCGGGTCAAGCCGGAGCAGCTTTTCTACCACTTCAACGTAGCCAACGTCGGCGCGATCCTTTCGGGCGCCAACAACAACGGCGCCCATTCGGCCAACGGCATCACGGCCATGTTCATCGCCACCGGCCAGGACGTGGCCAACGTGGCCGAGTCCTCGGCCGGCATCCTCTATTGCGAGCTGACGCCCAAGAACGACCTGTACATCGCGCTGACCATCCCCTCGCTGATCGTGGCCACCTACGGCGGCGGCACCAGCCTGGCCACGCAGCGCGAGTGTCTGGAGCTGTTGGGCTGCTATGGCCGCGGCACGGTCAACAAGTTCGCTGAGATCGTGGCCGCGGTGGCGCTGGCCGGCGAGATCAGCCTGGCCTCGGCCATCTCGTCGTCGGATTGGGTGTCCAGCCACGAGCGCTACGGGCGCAACCGCTAGGTTTGGAGGGCCGCGGCGCAAGCCAGCGGCCTTTTTTAGCAACTGCCCGCCATCAACCGCCCGCCATCAACCGCCCGCTCTGGCCGGTCTTTGCGCAGCACCCCGGTAGGGGCCGACCGAGCCAGTGTGCTCTCCCGCTTTGGCCGGTCTCCGACCGAGCCAGTGTGTTTTTCCGCTCTGGCCGGTCTCCGACCGAGCCAGTGTGTTTTCCCGCTCTGGCCGGTCTCCGACCGAGCCAGTGTGCTCTCCCGCTCTGGCCGGTCTCAGACCGAGCCAGTGTGCTTTCCCGATCTGGCCGGTCTCCGACCGGACCAGCGTGCTTTCCCGCTCTGGCCGGTCTCCGACCGAGCCAGTACGCCGATCCAGTCAGCCATCCATGCGCTTGGCGCACCACCGTGGATGAAAAC
>JAJTXO010000518.1 GCA_021463315.1 Caldilineales bacterium
ATTTACGTTAAGACTGCCCAACTCGGCGCTATTCACAAGCCAATTACGGCTTATCGAAGTCCTTAACTGGCGAAGGTATTGGAATTCATTCACCGAATCCATCCGCAGCCGCTGAGGCGGCTTGGTGTGGTCAGGCGGCATTCATTCACCGAGTCTGTCTAACAGCTTCCCAATCCCATCTTGATAACTTCTTCATAACCTTCTGGTATCCTAAGGCAAGATCGGCGCCAACGCTGCGCCGGCAAATCGCAGTGACACAACGAAGGAGACAGAGCGAATGAAGCATATCAAGAAATGGATCGCGGCAGCCGGGGTCGGGTTGGTCCTGATGACAGCCACCGTGGCCGCCCTGCCGGCGGCGGCCTCGGAAACCGCGGTGGTGCAGGTGCAGCGCGGCGGCAGCGGCCAGGGCGACCAATATCTGGCCCAGGCGTTGGGCGTCACCGCCGACGAGCTGCAAGCCGCCCAGCAGACAGCCTACCAGGCGGCTGTGGATCAGGCGCTGGCCCAGGGTTTGATCACCCAGGCCCAGGCGGATGCCCTCAAGGAACGCACCGGCCGCTTCGGCCGAGGCTTCCACAGATTCTTCGGCGTGGACGCCTCCGCCATCGACATGAACGCCCTGCTGGCTGACGCGCTGGGCATCACCGTGGACGAGCTGGCCGCGGCCCGCTCTGCGGCGCAGGATCTGGCCCTGGCGGCCGCGGTCGAGGAAGGCCGCATCACCCAAGAGCAGGCCGATCAGCTCAAGGCTCGCCAGGCCTTGCGGACTTACCTGGACGGGCAGGGCTTCGACGCTGAACTACAGGCGCTGTACGAGCGCTTCGTGCAGCAGGCTGTCCAGGCAGGCGTGATCACTCAGGAACAGGCTGACGCTCTTCTGAGCGAGCAAGGTTCCTTCCACGGCATGCGCGGCTTCGGCGGCATGCGTGGCCGGGGCGGCCATCTGCGCGGCATGCCTGGCATGCAGACTCCCGACGCAGTGGATCCTTCCGGCGCTGGCATGCCGGGCGGCTTCTCAACAGGCGGTCTCGACTTCTAGAGTCGCCTCCAACCCCTTCCTACAGAAGAGCGCGGCCAGCATCCGCGCTCTTCTGGTTTTTCTGCGCGGACAGGGTGTCATCTCAAAAAAACCGGGGTCGAGACTTCCGAAGTAAGACTTCGGAAGTCTTCCCCACTGGACAGGGCATGAATCCAATGAGAGACGGCCCACAGACCGCTGGCGCGAGATCGTGATACTCTCACCGTGCGTAAGATTTACACAACGCCCCGATCCTGCGGGCGCCCGCCTGGACTGGAGGACCCCGCGCATCCAGATGAACGCATCCCACATCCATCGACTGCTGTCGTTGACCGCGCGCCTGGGGCTTGCGCTGGCCCTGCTCTTCTCCGCCGGCATCAGCCACGCCGCCACGCCGCCCGAGGACGCTGCGACCGCGCCTGTCCAGCAGGAAGTCGCTGCCCAACGTCCCTTTATCCTGCCCTTCGCCGCTCCGCCCGGACCCGACACCTGGTTGATGGGCCAGGCCTACGGCAACACCGTAGGCGCCTATTTCAGCCGCAACACCACCTACCGCTACAGCCAGGGCATCCACTTCGGCGTCGATCTCTCCGCGCCCTGCGGCACCGAGCTGGTGGCCACCGCCGACGGCGTGGTGGCGCTGGTGGATGCGGCGGCCTACGGCTCCCTGCCCCACAACCTGATCATCGACCATCCCCAGCTTGGCTACGCCACACTCTACGGCCATCTGTTGGAACGCCCCAACCTTTCGCCCGGCCAGGAGGTGAAGCAGGGCCAGGTCGTCGCGCTCAGCGGGGATCCGGAGGAGACCTGCTTTGGCCGGCCCCATCTGCATCTGGAGATCCGCGACTACCCCGGCCGCGGCTGGAAATATAACCCCGTCAATCTGATCGACGCGGACTGGGACAACCTGGCGCTGGTCGGCTCCTTTCGCTCTGGCTTCGAGCGCGACCTGGACGATCCCCGCAAATGGCAGCATCTGGACGATCAGCCGCCGGCCGTGACGGGGGGCGCGATCATCAACGATTTCGCCAATCCGTGGCCGAGGGCGCGATGACGGGGTGACAGGGTGACAGGGTGACAGGGTGACAGGGTGACAAGGTGACAGGGTGACAAGGTGACAGGGTGACAAGGTGACAAGGTGACAAGGTGACTATGATGAGGTCGACGGTTGTGGTGATGGTGTTGGCGATGGCGGTGTTGGGCGCGTGCGCTGGCGGTTCGGCGCGCGATGAGGCTGCGCTGGCCGTTGGCGGGGCGACGGAGGTGGCCCAGGTGGTTCTGAATGGCGGCGCAGCGTCGCCGCAGCCGGCAGTTGCGCCGGCGGAGGCGTCTGGGCCAGTGGGATCGGCTGCTGCGCCGCAGCCGGCAGTTGCGCCGGCGGAGGCGTCTGGGCCAGTGGGATCGGTGGCTGCGACGCAGCCGGTAGTTGCGCCGGCGGAGGCGTCCGAACCAGTCGCAGCGGCTTTTGCAACGCCGCCACCCACGGCCACGCCCACTCTGCCGCCGACGGCCACGCCCACGGCTACACCAGAGCCGCTCTTGCAGACGATCCAGCTCACCGAGGGCGGCTGCTGCACGCAGCCCTTCTGGTCGCCCGATTCGCAGGAGGTGCGCTTCATCGACAAGCCGGCCACGGACCAGCCGGTGGGTATCTGGGGGGTGTCGCTGGCCGCGCCGCTGGCCGCGCCGCGCTTCGTCACCGATCGGCTGGAGGAGAGCACGGCCTCGCCCCGCTATCTGATCGAAACCGGCGGCGACACGACCGTGATCGAGCGCCGCAGCGACGGGCAGCGCTGGGCCGTGCCGGCTGGCGGGCGCAATGTCCTGATCTCGCCCAACGAGACGCGCATCGCCTGGACCGTCACCAACAGCGACGCGCCCTCCAGCGACCAGGTCACGGCGCTCTGGCTGGCCAACCTGGACGGCTCTGCTGCGCGGCAGATTGCCACCCTGCCGCGCGGGGGACTGGGGGGCTGGATCGACGACGACACGTTGCTGATCAGCAGCCGGGAAAGCCTCGCCGCGCGCGAGCAGATTCTGGCGACGCTGGCGCTGGCCGATGGCGCGGTCACGGAGCTGGTGCGCGCCGAGCGGCTGCGCGGCCAGGTGCTCTCTCCCAGCGGCGGCTGGCTGGTCTACTACATCACCTTCGACCCCGACGCCGCCAAAAACGGCCTCTGGATGGTCAGCACCGACGGCGCGCACAGCATCCAACTGGCCGACGAGCTCTTTGGCAGCTACCAGTGGCGGCCCTGCCCGGAACGTTGCACCAGCGAGGAGGACCGGCTGGTGATCGTCCCCATGCAGCCGGATGCGCCGCTGCATTGGCTGATGGAGCTGGCCCCGGGCAGCGGTGAGGTGCGCCAACTGAGCGATCCGGCTGTGACCCCCTTCAAGATCGCCAACGGCGACTGGCGCATTTCACCCGATGGGCGCTATGTGGCCTTCGTGGAGAGCAGCGACCACAACATCTGGGTGATGGCGTTGGGGGAGCGATAGTAGCCTGTGAGATCGGTTCTTGCGGTCTGATTTCTGTAGTTCTCCCCTTCATAACACCATTTCTACCACATCTTAATATTACAGCGCAAGGTTGAAAAACTGATTGTTCAGGTAGCCTGAAACAGGAAGGCATGGTATCTTCCTCCAACCACCGGGAAGTGGAAAGGAGACGAAG
>JAJTXO010000519.1 GCA_021463315.1 Caldilineales bacterium
CCTTTGTGTTCTTTGCGCTCTCTGTGGCAAATCCCTCCCCCTTCCCGGTGCAACGCGGCGATCTCTCTGTATCCCTTGTGTTCTTTGCGCTCTCTGTGGCAAATCCCTCCCCCTTCCCGGTGCAACGCGGCGATCTAGCGTCGCCGTCGGGCCAGCCGCCGCCGACCCGCAGCCAGGCCGCCCAGCACGCCGGCCAGCCCTGCGATCAGCCACAGCGCCGGCCCAGCCAGGCTCTGAGCCACGCCCGCCTCGAAGCCAGCCAAGCTGACGGCCGTGGGCTGATCGATGGCAAAGGGCGCGCCCACTGTCCAGGGGCTGACCGCTGTGCCCAGCCGGGCGCGCACCCGCAGATTGACCTCGGAGGCAGCCCGGTTGGGCACGCGCCACATCCAGCCACCCACGGTTGACCCGCTGGGGACCAGCTCAGCCGGCTGCCACCGCGCCAGGCTTGCGTTTTCCACCCGCAGATCGTCGATCCAGGCCGCATCCTGGCCGCTGCTCAGCGTGCTGTCCTTGCTGAAGCGCCAGGTCAATGTATGCTGGCCGGCTGGCAGCGGGGCAGCGAAGGTGCGCCACCCGCTCGGGCCGCTGGCGCGCAACAGCGGCTGCCCATCGACCAAAAACTCGAACTGATCATAGCCCTGCTCAGCATCGACCTGATAGCGGAAGCTGAGCTGGCCCGCGGTCGTCAGCTCCAACGGCCAGACCAGGCTGCTGTGCTGGCCATGCCCGATGCGGCCCGAACGAGCCGCGCCCTCCACCACCTGCCACGGCGCGCTGCCCATCGCCTCGAACTCCTCAGCCAAATCGCCGTCGAAGCTCACCTCAGCCAGACCGGTCGCGCCGGCGTTGGCGCTCCATTCCAGTTCGTAGTCCGCCGGCAGATCGCTCTGGCCCTGCCAAACCACCGGCGCCAGCCCGCCAGGGGTGAGAAAAGCGCCGCGGCTCGGCGCGACCAAAGCCAGCGGCGCGGGCAGAGAGGCCAGCCCGCGGGCCTGCAGGGCCTGCACGATCGCGGCATGATGCTGGCCAGCGAACAGATTGGCGTCGGCGTCCAACAGCGCCTGACCAGCCTCCACCAGCGTCGCCGCCGGCGGTAGATAGAAACTGCTCTCCAGCGCCAGCTCATCGGCCGCCTTCTGCCCCACCGCGGCCCGCACATCCCACAGCACCCGGCTCCACAGCGCGCCATCGCTGTGCGCGTCGCCGGTCACGCCGCCTGGCGCCTGGCCGTCGCCATCCACCCGCCGCAGACAGCCCGTCAGCGCCATGCTGCCCGCGCGGCTATCCCACTCGCCGATGCAGGCCGGATCGGCGCTGCTTCCGGCCAAGAGGCTGGCCGCCAGATAGTCGCCGAAGCCCTCGCCGATAGCTGCCATCTCACCGCCGCCCCAGTGCGGCGCCAGATCGTAGAGCAGGGCGTGGCCGTACTCGTGGACGATGATATCCGGGTCCAGGGCGTCGGGCCAGCCGCCATCGCCGAAATGCAGCGCGTCGTCGCTGACGCTGTAGAAGGACTGGTCCTGGCTAAACCAGTGCGGGCTGGCAAAGGTCACCCGGTCACGGATGCCGTTGGGCGGGGTGTTGCTGGCGCTGTAGCCCAGCGCCTGGAGATAGCGCTGCACCGCGTCGATATGGTAGTAGACCATCACTTCCTTGAGGCGCGGATCGTCCGGCTGGTACAGGAAGTCGCCGCTGGATGAAAAGGCGGTCGCCGGCCGATAGCCTACCGGCTGGGTGACATCGACGAATTCCCCGCGCAGCCAGCCGCTGTCATCCAGCCCCAGCAGCGGCAGCGTGCGCAGCGGCAGAGAGGCCGCGCCCAGCGGCGGCGCCGCCGAAGGATCGATAATCCGCCCGCGGGCCAGCGCCAAATGGTTGGTGCGCTTGATCACCTGCCCGCTGGCCGCGTCCAGCAGCACCTCCCAGTCGCCCTGCGGCTGCGCGGCCGCGATCATCACCCGCCAGGCCAGGCGCGCCATGCTTTCGCTCATGGGCAGCACCACCAGCTCAGGCGCGGGGCTGTTGGCGCGCGGCGCCCCGAAGTCGATCGCCGCGCGCGCCTGCTGCACCGCCTCGATGGCCGAGAGGGTCGGCTGCCAGTGCGCCAGACGCAGATCGGGCCGGATGCGGCTCTGCACCACCTGCACCTGGCCGGCGTCGTCCAGATGCACCGCCAGATAGGCGCCGTAGACAGGGCGGCCGGCCAAAGTCTGCTGAAAGACCACATGGCTGCTGTTCAGCCCGTGGCGAATGGAGGCCAGGCGCAGGGTGCTCAGGTCTTGGTCCAGTCCCAAAGCGGCATGGTTGGCTTGCAGAAAGGCCCGGGCCGTGTCATCGGCGCTGTGGGTCGGGTCAGCCTCGAACTGGCAAGCGCGCAGCGTCGCCGGCCAGCCGCTCACCCCGTCCCGCGTGACCTCAGCGCAGGGCAGATCCACCGGCGCAGGCGGCGCAGCCAAGGCAGGCGCGACAAACAACACCAGCAGGGCCAGTGCCATCACCGCGCGTATCCAGATGTGAGGAGCGTGGACGTGCTTGCGTTGAGAGCGATGCACAGCGGCTTCTCCTGATGGATCAGGCCAGCGCGCGGCTGTCGCGCTGGCCGGCTTCGCATGTCGCCGGGCCCGATTCTAGCACCGGTCGGGGAAATTGTCCAGCGTCGCTTGCTGTTCGGGCCGACACCGTGTTAAAATCACGGCGATGCCCATTCTCACCGCTGCCAACTGGCAGGACTACGCGCTGCTGGACAGCGGCCACGGCCGCAAGCTGGAGCGCTTCGGACCGGCCACCCTGATTCGCCCGGAGGCCCAGGCCACCTGGGCGCCAGCCCGCCCGCGCGCCGACTGGGACGCCGCCCAGGCCCGCTTCGACCCCGCCGGCCCGGCCGAGGGGCGCTGGCAGCAGCGCCAGCCTCTGCCCGCGCGCTGGTCGCTGAGCTACGGCGCGCTGCGCTTTTGGGTGCAGGCCAGCCAGTCGCGCCAGGTGGGCGTCTTCCCGGAGAACGCCGTTCACTGGGATTGGCTGGCGACCCAGGTGCAGCAGGCCGGCCGGCCGCTGCGCATTCTCAACCTCTTCGGCTACACCGGCCTGGCCAGCCTGGCCGCGGCCCAGGCCGGTGCGCACGTCACCCACGTGGATGCGGCCAAGAAGGCGGTGCTCTGGGCGCGCGAGAACCAGGCGCTGTCGGGGCTGAGCGACCGGCCCATCCGCTGGATCGTCGAGGATGCGCTGACCTATCTGCGTCGGGAGGCGCGCCGCGGCGTGTACTACGACGGCATCGTGCTGGACCCACCCGCCTTCGGCCGCGGCCCCAGCGGCGAGATCTGGAGCTTCAACCAACTGTTCGAGGCGCTGTGCGAGGCCTGCCGCGCGGTGCTGCATGAGCCAGCCCGCTTCGTGGTGGCCACGGTCTATACCAAAGGCGTCACCCTGGCCGCGCTGGCCGCGGCCATGGCCAGCATGACCGCCGGACTGGCCGGCGCGCTGGAGACGGGCGAGCTGGCCACCGTGGAGCGCAGCGCAGGCCGCGTCCTGCACAACGCCCTCTACGCTCGCTGGCAGACCAGCTAACCAGCGCCCCATAGCTCAGTCCACCGTAAATTCAGTAGTTCACGATTCTCACGCAAAGCCGTCAAAAATGCCAGGAATCTCTGCCCTTTGCGGTCTTTGCGCCTTTGCGTGAGACAACAATCGTGA
>JAJTXO010000052.1 GCA_021463315.1 Caldilineales bacterium
GCGCCGCCGATGCCGTCAACACTACCCTGGCCATGTACGAGATCACGGTGGGCGAGCACAGCGCCTTCAGCATCCCTGCGCTGAACTTCCGCGGCGCGCCGGTGGGCGTGGATGTGCGCCGGGTGGTGGAAACGGGCGTCACCCCGCGCCTCAACACCGGCATCGCGCACAAGGAGCCGGGCGTGGGCATGGTGGGCGCGGGCCTGGTGGCCGCGCCGCCAGGCTGTTTCCAGGCCGCTCTTGCGGCCTTGAAGGAGCTGTGAGCTTCCTGTCGCCGCTAATCGGCTGGCACAGTGCCTGCTGCACGAGGTAGCTGGCTGTGTCCGCACCGGCACAGCATCCAGCACTGCAAAGAAGGCGACCCTGGGGCAGGGTCGCCTTCTTGCTTTGGCAGTCAGATGGCTCATCAGCGCCAGGACTTACGCCGTGCAGACGATACCGTTGCCAGAGGGGTCGCGCACGAACCAGCCAGCGCCCTCGGCCGTGATATCGATCCCCGCGGCCCGAACCCGAGCCGCCAGCGCCTCCAGAGCGCCGTCGTCGGGCAACACCACCGTGCAATGGCGCAAACCGGCTGAACCGGCCGGCGCAGGCGGCGCGCCGACGCCGGCCCAGGTGTTCAGCCCGATGTGATGGTGATAGCCGCCAGCCGAGACGAAGGCCGCGCTGGGGCCGTAGCGCTGGATCAGGTCGAAGCCCAGCACGCCGCAATAGAAGGCCAACGCCTGGTCGATCTGGCTGACGTGCAGGTGGACGTGGCCCATGGTCGCGCCGGCTGGCATGGCCCAGGGCGCGCTGGCAGCGGGGGCCAAAGCCAGCAGGCCGGCCGCGTCCAGGGGATCCGTCACCATCTGCAGCTCGCCGTTCAGCGCCGGCCACTCCGCGCGCGGGCGATCACGATAAACCTCGATGCCGTTGCCGTCCGGGTCGGCCAGGTAGACCGCCTCACTGACGCCGTGATCGGACCAGCCCTGCAGCGGCCAACGATTTTCCAGCACGTGGCGCAGCCAGCGGGCCAGGTCGGGCCGGCTGGGCAGCAGCAGGGCGAAGTGGTAGAGGCCCGTGGCGCGGGCCGGCTTGGGCCGTGCGCCGGGCAGTTCCACCAGGTGCAACAGCGGCGTGGCGCCGGCCGCCAGCAGCGCGCGGCCGGCGCTGTGTTCGGCTGGCTGCATTCCCAGCACGTCGCCGTAGAAGCGCAGGGACCGCGCCAGATCGGCTACCGCCAAGCTGACCGCGCCCACATGGGTTCGGGGATCCAGAATGGTTTGATTCGACATGGATTTGTCTCCTTGATCATTGGCTCAGCAATCTCCATGACGTCGACGGACAGTCCCCCACGAAGGACGACGCTGGCTGGCGGCACAGACCTGGCTCAACCAGGCCCTGCGCTGCAACAGCGGCCACCATGCCAGTCGCCACTCTGGCCTGTCGCGCCATGGGCCAGCGCTGCTCGCCTCCCTGCATGGCGCCGTGACCACGGACGACACTTGCTAGGCCTGCCCCGATTATAGCCCAACCGCTGGCGCTGTCAATCAGCCCACCAGCCCGCCGACCTCCCAACCCCGTCGACGGTAGTCAATGGGACGCAACCGAGCTAGGCCGCTATAAGCTCTGGATGGGATGCAACGTCCTTATGCGCCTCGGCATAGATGCGAAGTGCGGCAATCATGCATCCTTCACTCTCACTGCCTTGCGCCTGAAACCAGGCGAGCAAATCCGAGTCAACAGGCACAGCCACGACTGCCTGGCCTTCGGGCATCCGCCAAACGGACCTGGCAAAAAACGAATCGTCCAACGACGGAACCTCTGACCGGTCGATCATCTCATCCGTCAACGAATCGACCAGCGCCCAATTGGTCTCTGAGGAGTTGTTCATATCTGATCCGCTCATTGCTTGTTGCCTTCATCAAAGAGATTATCCGTATGGTATCACCGTTGCGTTCGGTGTACACCACCACGACCGCGCGGGTATTGAGCACGCCAATGCCAATCCATCGCTCTTCGCCATAGTCTTCCCGGTCATCTAACGCCACAAGCATCGGCAGTTGAAACACCCTCCAGGCATCCCGAAAGTCAAGCCCATGCTTGTGAATATTCGCCTGTCGTTTCCGCTCATCCCACTCGAAGTGCATGGAAACTACCGCCTTCCTTCCGATGGGTTGCCAGGATGCTCTGGCTGTGATGACCGATCGCCGGGCTCTGGCTCTATTTTACCACTCGCAACCGTTGCCGTCAAAGCAATGTGCCAGTGACAAACCGAAAACCGACCGTACCGGCTGCGGGCCAGCCACAGCGCTGTGACGCTTTTGACCGCATTGACCACCAATTGTCGGCAGCCAAACCTACGGACCTTCCAGCTCCCGCTACGATGGGACGGCATACCTTCTATGCGCGTGCGGCCTGTACATGACGCGCCAACTCCAGCGCAACTTGAATGTCACGGTCTTGCGTGCGCTTATCGCCGCCAGCCAACAAGATCACCAACTCCAGTCCTCGCTGAACGAAGTACACCCGATAGCCAGGGCCATAGTCCACACGCAACTCAGAGACCCCTTCACCCAGTATCGCCCTCCGCCAAATGCAGGATTTCCAGTCACACGTGCCGCTCGACGATCTCCTTGATGAAGGCGGGAATGTCCTTCTGCAACTCCTCGGTGCGTTTCTTCAGCCGGTCGTAAATGACAACTTCGTCCCCCGTCCACGTGATATCGGCCCGCCGCGCTTGCCGCATGGCCACGTGGTCGTAGTCTTCGGGATATGCCCAATAGCAGCGCCGGCAAATGGTCGGATCTTTCAGGTCGCGCCAGTTGGCGCAGTGCTCACAAGACCAGGACTTGGCGCGATTGGCAGAGCCGGACAACAGCATGTAGTTGCTGGGATCGTCCATGGCTCCGATGCCGTCGCCAGCCACTTCATACGGTATCCGATGATCGATTTGCAGCTCGGCCGGGTCAAACTCCTCCAGGTAGATGGCGCAGCGGCTGCCTTGGAGATCGATCAGTGCTGCCTTCAGCGTCTTGGCAAAGGCCGTTCTGCCCGACAACCTCGAAAAGCGAGCCTTGGTAGGATCGCCAAAACGATAAGCGCCGATTTTGCGACCATCGCTGCCGGTCACCCGAAAGGTTTCGAGCGGTATGCCCTGTTCGCGCACATCGCGGGCTGCTCGCGGCGGATGGTTGTAGCCGTACTGCTCCTTCAACTCCTCGGTGGTGATGTAACCGTGGTTAAGGATGTGGTCGATTACCGTGCGAGGTCGCTTGGCCGTGACCGCCTTACATCTGACGATGAACTCCGGCGGCAGGTCGTTTATGGCCATTGGGCGCGTCCTTCCATCAGGCAGAGTTGCTCACCGCGCGTGTAGCGGTAGACGATGGGCACGTGCGCCAGTTCATCGGCCAGACTGGGGGAGAGATAGAGCGATTCGATGGTTACGTCGTCTCTTCCCAGAAGGGTGGCCTGCGTAGACCGCCCGGCATGGAGCTCGATGAGCGTGAGGTTCAGGTCATCAGGCAGCCTCTCACCATGGACCTTGTCGCCTGTGCGGCCGTCATAGCTGACCAGATAGCGAATGTGGCGTCGATTGAGCCTCTCTAACGCCTGGGCGAACTCATAGAACTGCACATTCTGCAGATAGCGCGAGTCGCGATTGCCGCACACGCCCTGGTAGGGTGGATCCATGTACACCAGATCGTCCGGCCTAGCCCGATCCAGCACATCCCGGTAATCCAGCGACGTAACCATGGTCTTTCCCTTGAGATAGTAGGAGACCCCCAGGATCTGCAGCCGCATGGTTTCCGGCCTCATCCCCTGGCGGCGGTTATCAGGGCTTTGGTTGAACTCCCCCTGCGAATTGTAGCGCACCGAGCCTTTCACGCAGCGCGCCAGCAGATAGAGAAATAGATCGGGCCTCCCCGTCCGGTTGAAGTCGTCGCGGACCGTGTCGTAGTAGGCGCGTGGGTCACGAAGCTGCTCACGCCACAGGGCAGCGTACTGGGCGGCAATTTCCTCGGGACTCTCGATGATCGCCCGCCATAGGTCCATCAAGGGCTTGTTGAGGTCGTTGATATGATAGCGTTCGCCCAACTCATTGACAGCCGCAGCGATAGTCATCGCAGCCGATCCTGCAAATGGCTCGATCAACGTGGTAAAGCGTGGGGGAAAATAGCGCAGTATGTCAGCTGCCAGGTTGCGTTTGCTGCCTTGATAAGGAATGGGATGAGGTACGGTATTGGTCTTCATGGCGCCCGCTGCCGAGGGATCTACGACGTTGACGGCATTCTACCATCGCAGATGAGCGCTGTCAAAGCAAGTTAGCGAAACCGTTCGGACCGGCTTCCGATACAGTGCCCCCAACCAAGCCGGCACGTGCGCACCGACTTCCCAACCCCGGTGACGGGACGCCACGGTGCAGTCACGTCGATGGACGACTCGGCTGAGCTCGCCGAAGACACTGGCGCCTGACGCAAGTGCAAATGCGCGTGTCCATGCCAATCCGCCGGACGACCCTTGCACCTGACGCAAGGGCAGGTGTCCCCCGGCGTGTTCGCATCCAGCACGCGGCACGCATCCTTCGTCCCAGCGGCGAACGGCCCCGTCACAAAGCCCGGCAACGGTCAGTGGGGAAGGCTTGACCGATTTGTTCCCCGCGCTCCATTTCGCTTGGTCAACGACGATCAATACACCTCGTCATGGGTGCCGATGTCGATCAAGAGGATGATCTCCCGACCGCTCACCTCGTCGATCTCCAAAGAAAACACTACGCGACAATCATAGCCGCATGAACACGCCCACAGTTCCGATAAGGCGCCGCCAAGCTTGTGCGTTCCCAAGGCCGGCGCAAACACGTCGGACTGCATCTGTCTGAGAACATCATCGAGGCGTCGTTGTAGTGCCCGATCGCGTTTTGCCAGCTTCCGATAGGCTCGGCGAAACTTCGGCGTGGGGACCAGCGTTCTCATTCAGCATCCTCAAGGGACTGATGCAATTCGGCGATGAGTTCCTCCGCGCTGTAGACCTTGAGTTTGCCCGCCCGAAACGCGGCGATCGAGGCGCGAGCATCCGCAGCGATCTCCATCCGACGCGCCTCGATCTGGCGGCTGCGCAAGATGTCTACGAGCATGACTTGTTGTTCAGCCGGTAGCTGCAAGGCTGTGTCGATTGCTTGATCCAGGGTCACGGTATTCAGCATGGCTTGAACCTCTTCTTCTCGCGGGATGCCAACTTGATCACCTCGTTGGCATTCTATCATTGCGACCGCGTGCTGTCAAAGCACGCGTTTACGACCCACCCCAATGGCGAGGCGCCCGTCCGCAGCCAACCCACCGACCTTCCGACCCCGTCGACGGGACGCCAGGTGCAGTCACGTCGATGGACACCGGCGCCTGACGTAGGTGCATGTGGCGCCTGGCAGCTTTGCAGACGGCAAACGGCACATGACACTCGCCTATACTAATGAACAACCCCACTTCGGTGGCGGACTATGCCCGGGGTTGAGCGCCTGAGGTCGCCGAACGCTTGGACGAAGCAGGCACCATCTTGATTTCAAGACGACAACCTACCGCATCAGCATAGCGTTGTAAGGTGGCCAACGAAGGTGAGTGCTTCTGGCGACCCCCACCTGCTTCCAGACGAGCCACGACCGACGGCTTGGTAGCCATCCTTTCGGCCACCTCGGCCTGGGTCAGTCCGGCCTCTTTCCGGGCGCGGAGCAATTCATCGAACAGGGCAAACTCCTGCTCCAAGTTGTCATACGCGTGAACAAAATCCGGGTCTTCCATCCACTTGCGAACCATTTCATCGTGCGTCTTCATTGGGATCACCTCTCATCCTGTCTCTTGACAACGGCCAACCGCTGTCGGGCAATCGCCAGTTCCTTTGCGGGCGTCTTCTGCGATTTCTTGATGAACGCGTGCAGGATGATAATCCTGCGATCCACCACCGTGCAAAAGAACGCCCTGCCGATGCCTTCCTTACCTTTGGCCCGTATCTCGAACATCCCCTGGCCCATGCTGCGCGTGAACGGCATGCCCAGGTTCGGGCCAAAGCGACACATGCGCTCAATAAGCTTGGCGTAATAGGCTCGAATACCTACCGGCCAAGCATCGATAGTTTCTTGGACCTCGTCGGTGAAATAGTCGATTTCCCAGTCCATGGCAGGATGTTAGCATATTTGCGAAGAAATGTCCAGTTCAGCGGCTGATACGGTGCGCATCGATCCCCGCGCCCGCATCCAGCAAGCGCCACGCATTCCCCCTCCCGGCAACGGACAGCGCTGCCACGAAGCCCGGCGATGGTCGCGGCGTGTAGGCGCCGAATCAATTCAGCAGGCAACGCTAGCTTGTCCAAGAGCAGATTGGCGCTACCGCGCGGACACGACAGCGCCCGTCGGATTACGAGTCAATTGGACGGCATCATCATTTCCAACCCCCTATCGCGACCTGGCAGTATGCCCACACGTTGTCCTCGCTTCCATTGGTAATTCGCTTTTGCACTTTGCTCACGGGCCAGATCCGTTGATCGCCTTTTCTCAGGCCGATGGTGTTCCACCCATGCACGATTTCCGTATCGAGAAACCATTCACCTCCGCCGGCTCGTCGGAACACCTCGCCGATGTAGCCGCCATACATCTTGCAAACCTTATCGATATCCTGTTGCGTCGGTCCCTTGCCGTAGAGCTTTCCCCGAAAACTCCGCGGGAGAGCAGCGTGAAGCTTCTCCAGGATGTCCTCAACACTCTTCACGCTACCGAGTGAATAGTCAAGAACCACTCCTAACGATAATTGGGCGTGATCCACGGCGTCCTGAGCGTAGGCAACCATCATGTCAGTCACCGTTGGTTTGTTCTCCATGAATATGGTCCTCATTTCGTCTGTCAACAGCTGGCATCAAACTCATTGTCGTGCTAGGTCCTGGAATAAACGCGCTTCGCTGCTAACTCCATCACATAACGTGATACGAGGTAAAACACAATTGCTGCGGGCATTTTTGAGAGTGTTATCGCGAAAACCAAGGTAAAGAAATTAGCGATGTGACGGGCACTCTCCGGACTCATCTTGTTCTCCATATCGGGTGCCCATCTTCGCTTCTTGAAGTCCCATGTGACGACAATGTATGCCAAGATCAATAAAGGAATGGGATAGAAAAACACTGATTTTGCCGCATCGCAATTGCGATTTGGCTCGCAGAGTGCCAAACTCGATATCCACATGAAATGAGTATCTAGCAACACGCTTCGCGCGACAATACTCTGAATTCCACTCCACAGGCCAGACAATAGGACAACCAAGGCAATTCCCGGGATACATCCCTTTGCTGGGTTTACACCATGCCTTCGATATAGTTCATACTGCTTTACTGCCAGTTGGCTCCGGTCATGTCCGTACTGCTCCTGAAGGCGTCGCATTTCTTGCTGAATACGGGCCATAGCATACGCCTGCTTGAAATCGGCTCGCTTGAGCGGTAATGATACCAGTGTGCTCAAGAACGCAGTAAGCAGAAGTGTTACGCTGAACGCACTGACAAATGTTGGTAACGGCATCATATCTACCAGGTTACTAACAACCATGATAACCTCAAAGAACGCTTTGCCCAATGCTCTCCAAAGCAGCCCGAGAAATCCGATGATAGGAGAACATAGATTGACAAGTAGATCTGGGAGTTTGGCTGGTGAGTCAGGATCGAGCAATCCGAAAACATTCGGTAGTCTTACCCTAGACAATACTTCTAACAAGGATAAATAGATTGCACAAACAAGCGTTAATCGCAAAACGCGAGAGCCTAGCGCAACCGGGTTCGCTCCGCTGGGCGCAAGTCTGTCCAAAATGAGATCATCAACGCCAGGATCGTCCTCTTTGGACAGTCCTTTGTAATCTGTCTGGGTATCATTAGCGCGCATTCTACTCTGTGTTCCCTCTACCATTGCAGGTAGGCTGCATCAAACCGCCCGCTCCTGTTGTTCCGGTCGCTCGGCCAGCTTCAGCAGGTCGATGCGGCGCGGCGATGGTGATAGCCCGTTTCTTGTCAGCCGCCGCGCCAGGCTACGCCTGGCACTCCGATGGATAAAAATCGGCGATCTCGGTCGGCCCACTCCGGGATGCTGCGCAAAGACCGGCACGAGCGGCGAGCTATTTTCTAAACAGGCGCCGCGCCGGCCTGCCGGCACTCCGATGGATGAAAATCGGCGGGCTCGGTCGGAGACCGGCCCGAGCGGTAGGTGGCTATTTTCAAGACAGACTTGTGGTCTCGATTAGTACACTCGGTGGTTTTCAGTTGCTTGATCACACGCATGTACTCATCTTGGTCGCCGATCCAGAACCAGGTAATGATGCCACTTTCATACCATCCCAGGGCGAGAAATGAGGTGATCCCATCCTTTGGACCACGAACGGCACCAAATAAGGTGAGACGAAACGATGGTATTGGCGACTGGCTCGCTGGGCAGACCCAAAAAGCGAAAAGACGAGATAGACTGGTTTTGACCAGCCCCTCTCACCTTCTCAGGAGGGTGGTTCTATTGAGGCAAGATTGCCAGAATGCCAAGCCCACTCATCAGTCTAGTATCACCGATAACACCAATGAGTATACCACACTTCCAACTCTCTCTGACCTATCAACTTCCTCTCTCGATTCTCACAAGACCTACAACGCTAGATGCAGAATCCACCCTTCTCCCGGCTCCTCTCTGCGCCAGAGAGGAGCCGGGGTCAACAATCCACTAACACCTACACAAAACCAACTCCCGCGCCGCCCTCACCTCGTCCAGCCGCTTCATCGGCGCCGTGTGCGGGGCGTCCTTGAGCAGCGCCGGCTGCTCCCGCGCTTCCTTGGCGATCTGGATCAGCGCGTCGGCGAAGGCGTCCAGGGTCTCCTTGCTCTCGGTCTCGGTCGGCTCGACCATCAACGCTTCCTTGACGATCAGCGGGAAGTAGACCGTCGGCGGATGGAAGTTGTAGTCCATCAGCCGCTTGGCGATGTCCATGGTGTGTACGTCCGGCGCGCCTTCCAGAATCCCCTGGGCCACAAACTCGTGCATGCAGGTGCGCTCGCCGTAGGCGATGGGATAGGAGCCATCGGCCTCCAGCCGCGCCTTGATGTAGTTGGCGTTCAGCACCGCGTTCTCCGCGATGCGGGGCAAGCCCTCGGCGCCGTGCATGCGGATGTAGGTGTAGGCCCGCACCAGCACGCCGAAGTTGCCGTAGTAGCTCTTCATCCGACCAATCGACTTGGAGGGGGTGTGCCACACCAGGCGATAGCCGTCGTGCTCGTCGTGGTGATGGTCGTCCTCGTCGTGGTAGTGCGGTCCCTGCGCCTCTACCTTCTCCACCGCCACCAGCGGGCCGGGCAGGAAGGGGGCCAGCTTCTCCACCACCGCCACTGGGCCGGCGCCGGGGCCGCCGCCGCCGTGCGGCGTGCTGAAGGTCTTGTGCAGGTTGAAATGCATCACGTCGAAGCCCAGATCGCCCGGCCGGGCCACGCCGACGATCGCGTTCAGGTTGGCGCCGTCGCCGTACACCAGCCCACCCGCCTCATGCACCAGCCTGGTCACCTCCACCACGTGCTCCTCGAACAGGCCCAGCGTGTTGGGGTTGGTCAGCATCAGGCCGGCCACCGTGTCGTCCAGCGCGGCCTTCAGCGCGTCCAGATCGACATTGCCGCGGCTGTCCGAGGGCAGCTCCACCACCTGCAGGCCGGCCATAGTCGTCGTAGCCGGGTTGGTGCCGTGGGCCGAGTCGGGCACCAGGATCTTGGTGCGCTTGACGTCGCCCCGGTCCAGGTGATACTGGCGCATGATCAGCACCCCGGTCAGCTCACCCTGCGCGCCGGCCGCGGGCTGCAAGGTCACGGCATCGAAGCCGCTGATCTCGGCCAGGATGATCTGCAGCTCGAACAGCAGTTGCAGCGCGCCCTGGGTCATCTCCGCGTCCTGCAGCGGGTGCAGTTGGGCGAAGCCGGGCAGGCCGGCCACCTTCTCATTGACCTTGGGGTTGTACTTCATGGTGCATGACCCCAGGGGATAGAAGTTGGTGTCGATGGACATATTCAGATGGCTGAGGCGCACGAAGTGGCGCACCACGTCCAGCTCGCTCAGCTCCGGCAGCGGCAGCGCATCGGCCGGGCGCAGCAGGGCCGCGTCGGGCAGCGGCGCCAGCGGCACATCCAGCGCGGGCAGCCGCGGGCCATGGCGGCCCGGCGATGACAGCTCGTAGACAGTTGGCTCGATCATCACATCAACTCCAGTTCCAGCGCAAAGCCATCGGCCATCAGCTCAGCCGCCTCGGCCAGCCCCTCGGCCAGCGCGTCGATCTCCTCGGCCGTGTTCATCTCGGTGACGCAGACCAGCAGGCATTCGCCCAGCTCCGGGTAGTCCTCGGTCAGGTCGTAGCCGGGGATGATGCCCCACTCCAGCAGCAGGTGGGCCTTGACGTCGGCCACCGGCACGGGGCAGCGCACCACGAACTCCTTGAAAAATGGCCCCTGGTTGACGATCTCGTAGCCAGGGATCATGCTGATCTTGGTAGCCGCGTATTGCCCTTTGTGGTAGCACTGCTCGGCCACGCTGCGCAGTCCCTGCTTGCCCATGGTGGCCAGATAGATGCCCGCGCGCAGCGCCATCAGCGCCTGGTTGGAGCAGATGTTGCTGGTGGCGCGACCGCGCTTGATGTGCTGCTCGCGGGTGCTCAGGGTCAGCACATAGCCGCGCCGGTCGTCCAGGTCCACCGTCTCGCCGGCGATGCGGCCGGCCGACTTGCGCACGTCCTTCTCCCGCATGGCGAAAAAGCCCAGATACGGCCCGCCGAAGCCCAGCGGAATGCCCAGCGCCTGCCCTTCGCCCATGACGATATCCGCGCCGTACTGGCCGGGCGGGGTGAACAGCCCCAGGCTGATGGGGTCCACCGCCACCGCCAGCAGCGCGCCGCAGGCATGCACCGCGTCGGCCAGCGCTTGCATCTCCGCCGGGCTGTGCATGTTGCCCAGAAAGTCGGGGTTCTGCACCACCACGCAGATGGTGTTCTTGTCGCACATCTCCTGCAAGGCGCGGAAACTGTGCATAGCCGCGCTCGGGCCGGTCTCCTGACCGTGCCCGCCATCCTCCACGATCTCCAGCCCCATGCCCTGCGTATAGGTTCGCACCACCTCGCGATACTGCGGGTTGAGGGTGGCGGAGAGGATCACCCGCTGGCGCTTGCCGCGCACTGTGTTCATCGCCATGATCACTGCCTCGGCCGTGGCGGTCGCGCCGTCGTAGTGGCTGGCGTTGGCCGCGTCCATGCCGGTCAGCGCGGCGACCATGCTCTGGTACTCGAAGATCGCCTGCAGGGTGCCCTGGCTGACCTCGGGCTGATAGGGGGTGTACGCGGTGTAGAACTCGGAGCGGCCGGCCAGGAAGTCCACCACGCTGGGGATGAAGTGGCGGTAGGCGCCTGCGCCCAGGAAGCTGGTCAGCTCGTCCAGGTTGTCGTTCTCCGCGGCCATGCCAGCCAGCTCCCGCACCGCTTCCAGCTCGCTCAGCGCTTCGGGCAGGTCCAGCGTGGGGTAACGAACGGCCTCAGGCACGTCGTGGAACAGATCCTCGACGCGCTGGACGCCCACCGCGGCCAGCATGGCGGCGCGATCGGCGTCAGTGTTGGCGATAAAAGGCATCAGTGACCTCCTGCCTCCTCGGCCGCGACGAAAGCTTCGTAGGCCGCGGCATCCATCAGCGCGTCCAGCTCGCCCGCATCGGCCAGTTGCACCTTGATGATCCAGGCCGCGTAGGGCTCGCTGTTCAGCGCTTCGGGCGTATCTTCCAGCGCCTCGTTGACCTCGACGATCTCGCCGCTGACCGGCGCGAAGACCTCCTCGGCCGCCTTGACCGACTCGACCGTGGTGTAGACCTCGCCCTGGCTGACGGCCATGCCGGCCTCGGGCAGATCTACGTAGACCACATCCGACAGCGCGTGCTGGGCATAGTCGCTGATGCCGCACACCGCCAGCCCACCTTCGACGCGCACCCAGTCATGGGTCTTGGCGTAGCGGGCGTTGGGATCGAATTTGTAAGCCATTGTTGTCTCCTGAGTTGGTAGAGTGGGGATTGGTAGGTTGGTAGGTTGGTAGATTGGTAGATTGGTAGGTTGGTAGATTGGTAGATTGGTAGACAAGTAGACAGGTAGACAAGGGGCCAGCGTATGCGGGGGTTGAGCGCCGCACTGAGCTTGACGAAGGGTAGCGGGTTGAGGGCACACGACTCACATGCGGTCAGGCGATTCCAGCGTATCGAAACCCCTCCGGAGGGTCTCGATACGGCGCAGACGCCTACTCGACCGGCGGAACGCCCGGCGCAGACGGGTCTCGATACGGCGCAGACGCCTGCTCGACCAACGCCTACTCGACCCGCGGGCCGGCGCCGACAGCCACTCGTTCCTTGTGTACTCGTTTCCTTGTGTACTTAATTCCTTGTGTACTCGTTTCCTTGTCTACTTGCCTCCTTGTCTACTTCCTCCGATACGCCGCCACGTAGAACGGCCGCTTGACCACCACGGCCTTTTTGGGCTGGTCGCGGATCATGATGTCGATGCTGGAGCCCAGCTTGGCGTGGCTGGGGGGGACGTAGGCCAGGCCGACGAAGCGGCCGGTGGTGGGGGATTTCATGCCGGTGGTGACCTTGCCAGCCACCGCGCCATCCACGGCCACCGGGTAATCTGGCCGCGGCACCCCCTTGTCCACCATCTCGAAGCCCACCAGCAGCTTGGCTGGGCCTTCCAGCTTGATCTTCAGCAGCGCGTCCCGCCCCACGAAATCGCCCTTGGCAAAGCTGACCGCCCAGCCCAGCCGCGCGCTGAACGGGTCGGTCTCCTGGTCGATCTCGTGGCCGTAGAGGGGCAGACAAGGCTCGAAACGCAGCGAGTCGCGCGCGGCCAGCCCACAGGGCAGCAGCCCGTCTGCTTTGCCCGTCTCCAGCAGCGTGTTCCAGATGGTCACGGCATGCTCCACCGGGAAGAAGAGCTCGTAGCCATATTCACCGGTGTAGCCGGTGG
>JAJTXO010000520.1 GCA_021463315.1 Caldilineales bacterium
ACAGCGCATCCGCTCGCTCTCCGCTGCCATGCTGGACCGGCTGGCCGATGACCTGCTGGACTTCGCCGAGCCGGCCGACTTGCAGCGCTGGTTCGCCCGTTACGTGATGCAGTAGCGGCGGCCCACTGGCTGCAGGGCCAACCGATCGCCCCATCAAACAGGCGGCTGGGACGGACGCTGTTGCGTTCGTTCCAGCCGTCTGTTGCGTCTGGTTGCCATCTCACGATGGCACGTCTGGTTCGCGCCGGCCGGCCGCCTGGTAGTAGCTGCGCCAGGTGTGGTTGGCCGGTGGGGTGGCCTCGGGCACGGCTGGCTGCAAGGAAAGGCTGGCGTGGCCCGGTGGCCGGCCAGGGCTAGACGTAGAGCCGCCGCTGTACGTCACCACCAGCCGTGGGCACCAGGCCGCAGTGCCTCGGTTGGCGCTGGCGAAACGATACTGGCGGATCGATGTGTTGCTGCTCAGGTTGAGCCGCGACAACAGCCTTTGGTTGTCCGTCCGGTTGCTGGCCTACTCTTGCACCAGGCCTGGTTGAAGTTCACTGTACCGGGCGGCACAGTGTTGACCCAGGCCGTGCCGCGACCAGTGCTTCAGTTGACAATGCTCAGCGCATGTAAACCGCGAACAAAGTCCCCAAAAGTGTTACCAACATCAACACGCCTCCCAACATAAAGTATTGTGCCTCCTGACGCACTACTGATATGCGCCTTTCTGTCAACCCCGCATTATCCTTTTCTGGTTCAGGCGACTCTACACCTAGTCTAGACAGGGCGCGCCCCAGAGGGCTAATGGGGGAATGGTGTTCGGGATTCCGATAATTGCGTAGGCCAATCAGGATCAACCACCCTGAACCACATATGATGATGAAGATATATAACGTGTTGCACATCGAGAGTCTCCTTCAGATTGAGACAGGGAAAGGGTCCATGCCTATGGCTCCCATGAGAAGCCCATGACTCGAATTAGACTCAAGCTATCAGCAACTGGACCAACGTAAGGAACTGACCCACCTACATTTAGACTGAGATCAACGGCCAAATCCGTTCCTGATGAATATCCCCGCTGGTAGTCCGCCACAGCTTTGCCTGCTGACGTCATATCAGCGGCAACTGCAAGTCCGGAGATAACGACTCCCCCTAGCAACAGACCAACGCCACCTGTTCCAGCAGCCACTGCCACGATACCTGCTCCAATCATCCAATAACCAAGATCGCCCGCCATACCCGTCACACCCAATCCTACATCAATCCAGTCAATCTCGTTTGAATCATGCCTAAGGTGGTAGTATTGCCTATTGAGAATGAAGTGTATTGCTCCGTTGTTCACCGACCATGCTGATGCCCGCCCATTCATGCTCATCTGCCCAAACATAACTGCAGATAGGAGCAATGGGTTGGCGCCTGCGCCGATCTGGCCGCCGAACATCAACTGCCCGTCTTGTTCGTAGAACGATCCGCTGATCGGCGCAATCGGTGACATGCCACTGCTGATGTCGTACCACATGCTGATCGGATCGCCCAACTCCGCCTGGCGCAACACCTCCAGATACCCCCACGCGCCGACCATCGCGCCGCCTTCGCCGAACATCGCCAGCGCGTCATCCCACGTGCTCACGCCGAGGTACTGCATAATCTCATCCTCGCTGAACATCCCAGTCGGATCGGTGTATCTGAGCGGATTGTTGAGCACATAGCTGTACCGGTTCAGCGCCTGCGGATCGCCCGGCTCGGGGACGATGTGGTGTCGGGTTGGGCGAATCGTCCTAGCTGCGGATCAAGGTAGCGGGCATTGAAGTAATACAGCCCGATTGTACGCCTTCGGCAGTCTTCCCGCTGTCCTGTACCCACTCCGGAGGGCTACGCACAAGCGCCATTCAGTGGGTGTGGAGTCGGCGGCGCTCCTTGTCATGAGCAGTCGATCGGTGAGCCATGTGTCCCAATTTGGGGCCGAATTTCGACTTTCATGATGGTACACTTGGATCCGACCAGCCTCTGCGTTTCAGCTCGTGAACCAACCAGAGATGCAATGACTTGTGAGATATGGCTGCGCAGAGCATAATCAACGCAAGCACTATCAAGTTGCACGGTACGACTTTGCTGCCGATTTGGACAGGTTGCGACAGCAAGGGGGCCAAGCCCCATAGATAGATGGCGCCAATAGCTAATCCAACCATCAGTTCAAGCAATTCGGGCAAATGACGAGAGTGCCATAAGAACTTCTTCATATACCTCGCTCCATAACGATTGCAGTGCCACATCATCGATCGTCAACCTTAAGTCGTCATCGTCGCCGTGCTAACAACATGGTTACCAACGACGTCCAGTATCATACGCCTGCCATGCTTGAATGCCAAAACCATTCAACACATAGGTCAGATCTGGTCTGGAAAACCTCCAGCGTAACTGTTCAGGTGCCGGGCACTTGGCGTCGATTTACCGCTTGAATCGGCATTGCATGTGGCTTGCCAACCGTCGATTCAAGTGCCCGGCACCGATGGCTGAACAGTTACCCTCCAGCTTTGATCAACCTCAAAAGACCAAAGCAGATTTCCCTGCCGACGTCCCATATGAACCCGAAGAACATAATCGTCCTCCACGGTGCCTGGATAATTGCCGCCCAAATCATCAGAGAACATTCCGACAAGAAATCCAACACCTCCTCCAACTGGACCGCCTATAACTCCTCCAATCCCCATGCCAATGACCGACCGAACTCCATCAACCATTCTATCCTCGGTCCATGTCACTCTGTGGAACCAAACTGACATGCCAGCAGTCGTCCCTAAGAGTTCTACGCCGATATTCTTGTTGATATGTATTCCTACCAGCCCAACGCCCTTGTTCGTGTACATGTTATGAAGGCCGACATCGGTGTGAGTACCCTGACCCGCTGATAGACCTGTCAGAAGTATCTTCCCTTGACCCTGGAATTGGAAGACATCTATCGATGGCTTTCCGGAACCGTCGTAGACATAGCGGTAGAGTGTGTCGCCGGCTTGAGCCATACCTAATAATCCCCACCACGCCTCATCTTGCATCCACTGCTTGAGAATGTCCTGCCAATTGTCTGAATAGAGCGACTGCAAATAAGTCTCAATAGCGTCCTCGCTGAACATCCCAGTCGACTGTGCGGCCTTCGCCGCCTACCGCTGCTGCCAATCCGCCCAGTGACACCGCGCGTCCGGCGCGGAGCCCTGGCGATGATCGACCTGGATCACCGGGCTGATGATCGCGCCGCCTGCGTCGATCACCTGCACGTAGTGAATGTTGGCCACGTCGCCGATGGCAAAGCTGTACTGGCCGCGGTCGGCGTCCCCTGCGCTGCTCTCCACCACCTGCTCGTTGCCGAACTGGTCGTAGCGCCACAGCCGCACCCCCGCCAGCGGAGCGCCCCCCGCATCGCGCACGCTGCCGCCAATGGCAGCCTCCGCGCAGCCCTCGTTGTCGCTGCGCAGCGGCCCGGCCGGCATGAAGGGATAGTCCGCGCCCACGGCGGCAGTCGGCGCGGGCAGCGGGACGGCCGCAGCCGGCGCCGGCGTGGCTGCGCTGCCTGGCGTGGCCGTCGGCTCGATGCCCTGGACCATGGCCGGCTCAGCCGTGCGCGCCGCCAGCAGCGGGGTAGGGCTGGGCGCGGGCGCCACGGCCGGCATCAGCCGCGTGAACAGCCCCAGCAGGTCGAGATCA
>JAJTXO010000521.1 GCA_021463315.1 Caldilineales bacterium
GCCTGTGGCGGCTGCCGGTCGAGCAGCGCACCGTCACCATTCTGCTCTGGTCTTGGATCGAGATCGGCCAGTTCCGGCCTGAGATCGCGCTGCTGATCGATCCGCTCTCCACGCTGATGGCGTTGGTGGTGACCGGTGTCGGTTTTCTGATCCATGTCTATTCCATCGGCTACATGAAGCTGGACGACGAGCACCACGAGCTGGACGTGCGGCGCTACGTGCGCTATTTCGTCTTCGTCAACTTCTTCATCGTCGCCATGCTGGCGCTGGTGCTGGGCAACAACCTGCTGCTGCTCTACCTGGGCTGGGAAGGGGTCGGCCTGGCCAGCTATCTGTTGATCGGCTTCTGGTTCCACAAGCCTTCGGCGCGCGACGCGGGCAAGAAGGCCTTCATCGTCAACCGCATCGGCGACTTCGGCATGGCCCTGGCCATCCTGCTGATCTTCCGCCAGTTGGCCATCACAGGCGAGGCGGCCCAAGCGGGCAGCCTGGCCTTCTACGACATCTTCGCGGTGATCGAGGCCAACCCGGCCGCGCTGCTGGGCATCGCCGTGGCCGCCAGCCTGCTGATGCTGCTGGCCGCCACCGGCAAGTCGGCCCAGATCCCGCTCTGGGTCTGGCTGCCCGACGCGATGGAGGGTCCCACCCCCGTCAGCGCGCTGATCCATGCCGCCACCATGGTCACGGCCGGCGTCTACATGATCGTGCGCATGAGCCCGCTGTTCGAGCTGGCCACCGTGGCTGGAAGCAATGTCATGCTGGTGGTGGCCTGGATCGGCGGCCTGACCGCGCTGATGGGCGCGACGATCGCCCTGACCAAGACCGATCTGAAGCGCATCCTGGCCTACTCCACTGTTTCCCAGCTCGGCTTCATGTTCATGGCTGTGGGCGTAGGCAGCTACGTGGCTGCCATGTTCCATCTGACCACCCATGCTGTCTTCAAGGCTTGCCTCTTTCTGGGCGCGGGCGCGGTGATGCATGCCACGCATGGCGAGCTGAACATCAACAAGATGGGCGGCCTGAAGGACAAGATGCGCAGCACCTACCTGACCTTCACCATCGCGGCGGCCGCGCTGGCCGGCTTCCCGCTGATGTCTGGCTACTTCAGCAAGGACGCCATTCTGGTGGCCGAGTTCGGGGCGCATCAGTACCTGCTCTACGTGCTGGGATTGGGCACCGCCCTGCTGACCGCGATCTATGCCTTCAAGATGGTCTTCGTGGTCTTCTGGGGTCAGCCGCGCGACAAAAAGCTGTACGATCATGCCCACGAGCAGCCGCGGCTGATGACCTGGCCCCTATGGATTCTGGCGTTCCTGGCCATTTTCGGTGGTCTGATCAATCTACCCTTCGTGGCCTCGCTGGAGCATTGGATCGAGCCGATCTACGAGCTGGGCCCCGTGGGCGCGGCCGGGCATCCCGATGTGGCGATGGAAATCGTGTTGCTGGTGCTGTCCGCGCTGACGGCGCTGGTCGGCATCTACCTGGCCTACTTCTTCTACGTCAAGCAGCCCGGGCGCACCGATGCCATCCGGGAGCGCCTCAGCGCTCTGCATCAGGTGGCCAGCGCGGGCTACTATTTCGATCGGGTCTACGACTCCATCCGCCAGGGCCTGTGGTCCACCGCGCACTTTCTCGCGGACACCATCGACAGGGGCGGCATCGACGGCGCAGTCAACGGCGTGGCCCGGGGCGTCGGCTGGCTGGGCGAGCGCACCCGGCGCCTGCAGACCGGGCTGGTGGGCGTCTACGCGCTGACGATGTTTGTCGGCCTGGTCATCGTGCTGGGATATTTCCTGATTACCAGTTTGGTCAATTGACATGACGAACCTCACGTCCCTCCCTATCCTGTCCATCGTTACCTTCCTGCCCTTGCTGGGCATGCTGCTGGTGCTGCTGTTGCGCGGCCAGCAGGCGATGAAGATCGCGGCGCTGCTGGTGTCGTTGCTGACCTTCGTCGTCTCGCTGGCGCTGTGGGCAGGCTGGCAGGCCGGCGAGGCCGGCATGCAGTTCATGGAGTCCCTGCCCTGGGCGCCGGAGCTGGGCATTCACTACACCGTCGGCGTGGACGGCATCAGCCTGGCGCTGGTGCTGCTGACCACTTTCCTGATGCCGCTGGTGCTGCTCTTCTCCTGGGACACCATCCACGACAAGCAGAAAACCTACCTGGCGCTGCTGCTGCTGCTGGAGACAGCCATGGTGGGCGTCTTCGTCGCCCTGGACATGGTGCTTTTCTTCGTCTTCTTCGAGGCCAGCCTGATCCCCATGTATTTCCTGATCGGCCGCTGGGGCGGGCCGCGCCGCATCTATGCCGCGCTGAAGTTCTTCATCTTCACCGCCTTTGGCAGCGCCTTTCTGCTGGCTGGCATCATCGCCCTGGGCTGGCTGCACTTCCAGCAGACCGGCGTCTGGTCGTTCAATGTCCTCGATCTGTACGGACTGGGCCTGCCAGCCAACCTGCAGACGCTGCTCTTCTTCGGCTTCGTGCTGGCCTTTGCCATCAAGGTGCCGCTTTTCCCCTTCCACACCTGGCTGCCCGACGCCCACGTGGAGGCGCCGACTGGCGGCTCGGTGATCCTGGCCGGCATTCTGCTGAAGATGGGCACCTACGGCTTCGTGCGCTTCTTGTTGCCCCTCTTCCCGGAGCCCAGCCAACGTTTCGCGCCGCTGCTGGCCGTGCTGGCCATCGTTGGCATCCTCTACGGCGCGCTGGTAGCGCTGGCGCAGAAGGATCTGAAGAAGCTGGTGGCCTATTCGTCGGTGGCGCATCTGGGCTTCGTTACCCTGGGCATTTTCGCCTTGCAGCTTGAAAGCCTGTCCGGCGCGGTGTTGCAGATGGTCAACCACGGCCTCAGCACCGGGGCCTTGTTCCTCCTGGTCGGCTTCCTCTACGAGCGACGCCACACCCGCATGTTGGACGATTTCGGCGGGCTGTGGAAGCTGATGCCGATCTACGCGGCTTTCGCGTTGATCACTTTCCTGTCCAGCGCGGGCCTGCCGGGGCTGAACGGCTTCGTCGGCGAGTTCACCATTCTGGTGGGCACGATGAAGTATAACGTCGTCTTCGCGGTGCTGGGCACCCTGGGCATCATTCTGGCCGCGTGGTATCTGCTGTGGGCCTTTGCTAAGATCTTCCAGGGCCCCAACGCCAATCCGGCCAACGCCGGCCTGAAGGACCTGAACCTGCGCGAGGTGGCGATCATGGCGCCGTTGGTGCTGCTGTTCATCATCATCGGCCTCTTCCCCAACCTTTTCCTGGCCAAGATCAACCCGTCGGCGCAACTGGTGCTGGACCAGCTCAACAACCCGGCCGCCATCACGCAATACTACCAGACGCAGACGGTGAGCGCGGTGGAGGTGGGGGAGAGGTAGATTGGTAGATTGGTAGGTTGGTAGGTTGGTAGGTTGGTAGATTGGTAGAGAAGTAGACAAGTAGACAAGTAGGCAAGTAGGCAAGTAGACAAGTAGGCAAGTGGACGAGTAGGCTGTTTTTGTGCGAGTTGGCCCGACGCGTGGGTTGAGTAGCGGGTTGAGGGCGCACGACTCGCATGAGGTGAGACGATTCTAGCGTATCGAAACCCAGTGGTCTCGATACGGCGCAGACGCCTACTCGACCAGCGGAGTGCAGGTCTCGATACGGCGCAGACGCCTACTCGACCAGCGGAGCGCAGGTCTCGA
>JAJTXO010000522.1 GCA_021463315.1 Caldilineales bacterium
TGTCGCGTTTCAGTGGCTGGTCCGCCAGGCGCTGCCAGGCTCTACTCGACCTGCGCTGGCCTGGCGTGTTACTCGACCTGATTCAAACACACCCAAATCATTTGACCGAGCCGCAGCGCATAGGCTACAATGGCGCGTGCGCCGATCAGCGCCGTTGCAACGCCGCCGCCAGCCCAGTGGAGGGCCATTCATGGCACATGCACCCGACTTCGCCGACCTGGAAATCCTGATCCGCCAGCGCACCGATGCTTGTTGTCAGGCACAAACAGGTGTATACTCCGCTAGCCGACCCAATACAATCGCTCGAGGGCTGTACCAATGAAAGCAATCAACCTGGAACAAGCAGTTCGTTTCTTCGATCCAAGGCAAGCGCTCAGCGGGCAATATCTGCATGCCTGGTTCGTCGAGCGCATGGGAACGCCTCGAATGCAATTGGCTGCGTTCCTCAAACCGGTAGGCGCGCCCAAGGTTCTTCTGGTAGGACATCGCGGCGCTGGCAAGAGCACTGAGCTGAACAAGCTGGCCGAGGAGATGAAGGACACTTTTCACACCATAGGCTTCGACGCGCTGACCGTAACGGGACGGTCCAACATGCGTTACGAGGATCTCATGTTGGCTCTCAGCACTCAGATCACGCGCCGCTGCATCAACGAGGGGTTGATCGACCGCCCGGCCAGCGAACCACTGCATGAAGGCTGGCAAACACTGGCAGATTGGTGGCGAGAGAAGGTGGCCGGCTTCAGCCTGGGGGCGCCAAAAGACATCAAGACCATGGCATCCTTCAGCACCTTGTTGGGCGACATCGAGGTTGGCGTCAATCAATCAGCGTTTACGCGCGAGCAGCTCAACGCCTTTGTCGATCGTGAAATGCCCGAGCTGGTGCGGCGGCTTAACTGGGTGATCGACCAGGCAGAGAGGCATCTAAACCCCAAGCGCTTGCTGCTGGTGGTGGAGGGATTGGACAAGGTCGACCTTGAAGCCGCGCGTCACATCTTTCAGGATCACGCCCCCACGATCACTGGGTTGAACGCTGCCATGATCTACTCGTTTCCCCTGGCGCTGCATTACTCGGAGGACTACCAGAACATTAAACGGTCCTTCGATCAACACGTCCTGCTACCCAACCTGAGCTTGCGCGATCGACACGGCGCAGACGATCCCAAGGGCCGCCAAGCCATGGAGCAAATCGTGCTCAACCGCCTCAACCGTGACTTGATCACGCCCGAGGCGTTGGAGCAGCTGATCGTCGCCTGCGGTGGCATCGTGGTCGAGCTGATCAAACTGGTCCGGCAGGCGGCCCTCTTCGCGCTGGTGCGCGCCGGTCAGGCTCAGCCGACGATTGTGTTGGACGATGCGCAAGATGCCATCAAGGGGCTGCGTCGGGAGTTGGCTGCCAATCTGTCGCTGGCCGAATGGCGTCTGCTCAAGACCCGCCACAACGATCGTCTGCTCTCCAACGAGCCTGAGATCGAGCGCCTGTTGCAGAAAGGGGCCTTGATCGAGTACCCCAACGATCCATCCTGGTGCGATGTGCATCCGGTGCTGTGGGGTCTTCTGGATCGATACACGGAGGAGGAAGGATGAGCCGCGTTCAGCCGGCGCTCGCTGAGCTGATCCCTTCATCGACGACCCTCAGCCCGGCCGAGGTGCTGGAGCTGCGCGCCTCGAACCTGCGCCGCCTGGCCACCCTTCTACGACTGGCCCGGGGCGCTTGGACATTGGCTGTCTACGAAAGCGGCGACGTGCAGCAAGCGATGGTGGAAGAGCTGCGCCAGGCCGTGGCGCCCTTGCCGGTGATCGGAATATCACTGGTTCAAGAGACGCCTGATCCGCTGCGCATCGTGCGGCGCATCGATCCTGACGGCGACGCGCCCATTGTCTCGTTCGACGCTGCGGGCTATCAACTGGACGACCTGGCTGGCTTTCTGGACCTCCAGCGTGATCTGTTGGCCACCTATCCTCACCGGTTGGTGTTTTGGGTCAGCGAGCGCGATCGTCAACGACTTGCCCAGCAAGCGCCAAACTTCTATTCACGACTTAGCGGCGTGTTCTACTTTCCTGGCGCCGTCCGTTTGGTCGGCGACGGCCCGGCAATCAGTGCTACCCCGCGCCCGGCTTCTCTCGCGATGGATGGGCGCACCGCGACGCGTCGCCGGCCCTACCTCCCCCTGCGGGACGAGCGCCAGCGCAGCCAGCAGGTCGCATTCTTGCAGCAGCGCGTGGCGGAGCTGGCCGGTTTGCCGCGTCCCAACCACTCCGCCATCGGCGACGCCTGGTATGATCTGGCCGGGGTCTACGAAACCAGCCTGCCGCGGCTGTGGTTGGAGGCGGAAGCCGCCTACAGCGAGGCGGCTCGAGCCTACGCCCAAGCCGGCAACACCCTGGCCGAGGCCGACGCCCGCTATCAGGCTGGCGAAGCGGCCAGGCGCGGCTATAGCCACCAGGCCGCGCTGGGGCAATTCACCAGCGCCTTGCGCCTGTATCGACTGCTGGTTGACTCGCCCTTCAGGACGCCTGAGGCAGTGTTGGGCGAGGCCAACGTGCTCAAGGCCCAGGGCCACGTCCTCGCCTTTTTGGCCCAAACCCAAGACGCCCTCGCCAAGTATGACGCCGCCCTCGCTCTCTTCCGCTCCGTCGGCGACCGCCTCGGCGAGGCCAACGTGCTCAGGGCCCAGGGCGACGTCCTCGCCTTTTTGGCCCAACGCCAAGACGCCCTCGCCAAGTATGACGCCGCCCTCGCTCTCTTCCGCACCGTCGGCGACCGCCTCGGCGAGGCCGACGTGCTCCAGGCCCAGGGCGACGTCCTCGCCTTTTTGGACCAACGCCAAGACGCCCTCGCCAAGTATGACGCCGCCCTCGCTCTCTTCCGCTCCGTCGGCTCCAGCCTCGGCGAGGCCAACGTGCTCCAGGCCCAGGGCGAGTTGTTTTTGAACCAAGGCGCCAGCGAGCGCGGCATGGAATTGATGGGACTAGCGCGAACACTCTATGTCGCCATTGACGATCGCGTTGGCATGGCCAATTGTGGCATTATCCTGGGCCGATACGAAGGCAGCAACGGAAATTATGCCGCCGCCATCGATTACATGCAGCCAGCGGCCGATTTCTGCTTTGAAATCGGCCACCCCCTGGGTGCGCAACTCCAGGCCGAGATCGATGCCTGGCGGCTTCAATCCGCAAGCTAGGGCCCCCATCACCCCCCTGCCAAGGGGCCCTGTTTTCGTTCTGACGAAAACACCGTATCTGGCGATTCACGGCCCCGCAGCCCTCCCAACCAATCTACCACTCCCCAATCTACCGCTCTAAAACCAATCAGCCGGGTGCATGCTCCACGGCGCGGCCGCGAACGCGGTGGTCACGGCGGCGCAGGTCGCGTCGTCGCCGTGCAGGCTGCCCACCGTGCGTGCTTGCTCGGCGGTCACGGCCCCGGCGTAGAGCTGACTGAACGCGGCGATGTCGCACTGCACCTGCGGGCTGTCGGCCGTTGGCTGCACGGCGGCCGCGCCGCCGGCGATGCGCACGCGCAGCGGCGCCCGGTTGGCAGGCAGTTGGGGATCGTCCACCTGGAGCACGAACTCAGCGCTGATCTGGGCGGGATAGCGACGAGCGGCCAGCGCGGCCGGCAGATGCACCACGCGCAGCATGAAGCCGCTGAGCAGCCGGCCGG